>CAMQVF010000111.1 GCA_947038115.1 uncultured Spirochaetia bacterium | reverse complement strand
AAACATTATGATTTTTTGAACCACCAGCATTCATTTCTAGATAATTTCTTATAGCAAAATTACCTTTGCTGAAAAAGTTGAAACCTAAATCTAAAAAACCGCCGTTGATTGTCGGGGTTAAACTCGCACCAGCACCCATCGATAATCCATTAAACTTTGCCACGTCGAAATTCGCTTGTGCAAATATCGAATGCACGCTAACTGCTAAAACTAAAATTAATAAAAATAATTTTCTCATGAACAATACTCCTTTGTTATTTATACTATATATAAATAACCAACGATTGAGACTTATGTTAACTCTTAGTTCTTTAATTATATTATGTTTTGTAATTAAATTTATAGTTTTTAATTAATCTACAAAACTTATAAATTTAGGTTATACATTTCATACAGAGTGTTTTTTGATTAATTGAGAAGATATCGAGAGCTTTTTTTAGCTTGTAATAGAATAATTATAAAAAACAGTAAAAAGAAAGCCTAGATATATTTTTATATATACCTAGGCTTTCTTATTTTAACTATAACAATTAGAAATAGTATCGACCACCAACATTTATGAAAGCAAATCCGCTTGAAAAGTCATCAGGTAAATTGCCTTCTGTAACGATGTTAGCACCACCGCCTGCTTCTATGAAAGTTGAACCACCGTCCTCAAATAGAAATTCTATTCCACCAAAACCACGAGGTGTTAAAAGAAAGGGTGCACTGAATGGCTGTCCACTTTTTGTTCCACCATTATATACTGAAAATCCAAAATCGGCACCACTGTAACCTCTTATTCCAAATTTATCTGTAATGGCATAAAGCTGGGCAAAGATTAAGCGTTCTCTTAATCCATAAACATTATGATTTTTTGAACCACCAGCATTCATTTCTAGATAATTTCTTATAGCAAAATTACCTTTGCTGAAAAAGTTGAAACCTAAATCTAAAAAACCGCCGTTGATTGTCGGGGTTAAACTCGCACCAGCACCCATCGATAATCCATTAAACTTTGCCACGTCGAAATTCGCTTGTGCAAATATCGAATGCACGCTAACTGCTAAAACTAAAATTAATAAAAATAATTTTCTCATGAACAATACTCCTTTGTTATTTATAATACTATTTGTTTGTTAGTATTATGTGTATCGTAACACATGTCGATAAGATGTCAATGCTTGATAATGTTATATAATATAATAGATTTGATTATTTTTAATTGATTTATAGAGGGTATGTATAAAGGTTATACATTTTATACGTAGTAATTTTATGCTAGTGGTTGTTTTTTTTTAATTGAACAAGATATCAATAGCTTTCTTTTTTTCTAGTTCAGCTTGAAGAACTGAATTTATATAAGAATCTTTGAGTAATTCTTCTAATTTTAATATTTCGTCATTATCCAAGTATAATGTTGGCACAGAAGTTGTTATAAATTGATTTCTATCACTCACAACTTCGTCAAAGTAAATGACTAATTGATGTCGCTCTTTGGCTTGAGAGAAAAATTTCATATGCATGCCAATGTTAGTGCCCATATATCCAGAGTTTTGATTTTGTAATCTCCAAAAAACGGATGCAATATCGAAAGCATCAATCTTTTTATCAACTTCTGCTTGATTATCAATGGCTATTTTGTTCCATTGTTTATATTTCACTATGGCAGTAAGCAATAATTTCCTTTCTTCATCTGATAAAGTTATAAAATAAATATATGAATCATTGTTAAAAATTAAGTCTAAAGTTAATTTATCTTCGACTTTAGTATAAAGCAGCATAACAGGTTCAGTATTAAATGCCTTTAATTTGTCGTCGAAAAAAAGCCCATCAAATTCACCTGCCAAAAATTTGATATCATTTGTGTCAGAAGTGTAGTCAATAGTTATAATATTATTAGTAGCAGCGATGTCGTTTGTAGTAGTAATATTATTTATAGTAGTGATAGTATTTGTAATAGTAACATAGTTTGTAGTAACGATATTGTTTGTAATAGTAACATAGTTTGTGGTAGAAGTATTGTTTGTAGTTATATCTTCGCTTACAATAATTACCTCTGATAAAGATATCGAGTATTTGACTAATGTAACAACTATAACAAACAACAGAATATTCTTCATTTACTACCTCAAATTATAATTAAGTATATATAATATATCGATACATTATATCATAAAATAAAGATTTATGGTACAAAAAAAATATTATTTTATATAATGCTCCATTTGCTGTAAATATCTTGAAATTCATTTATAGTTACAGTGTATTTTACACTACCATCTTTTAATGGAACGCCAGCTTTATCGGCAATTACAATTACAATAATAACGCTATCACCATCTATTGTAAATATAGGTGGTATAAGTGTAATTTGACCGCCAGTATTATTATCATCTTTTAGTATGAGTCTCAAGGCAGTAATTATATCATTAGCAGTCTCTTCTATATTATAAGTATCGATAGGTAGTTCTTCAGTACCTTTTCCGATAGGATTAACTTTGAATGTTAAAGATCCACCCCTTGTAGTACTTTTTTCTATTATAAGCTCAGGCACAAGCGAAGTGGGGTCGGTGTCATCAGCTTTAACTAATACATCACCCTTCTTGAAATTCAAATTAATATCGATAGAATTAGGCGGGTTTAGCGGTGAACATGACAGCAAAGTGCTTAGAACAAGTGTTATCAAAATGAATATCGAGCTTTTCATAATAGCGACTCCTAAAATATTATCTTTTATTTGAAATTAAAAAGTCTAAAAAACTGTTTTTATTAATTAATCTATTCATATTAAAATACTAATTGTGATAAAAAGCAATATAAATTATATATAATATCAACTTTTTATTAATACTATTGCAAGGAAATTATATTAAGTATATACTATAATTGCAGTTTTGCATTTAATATAATTTACTTGAGGTTTTTTATTATGACGAAGAGGCGTATAATTATAATAGGTGGTGGGCTTCTACAAACACCCGCTATTGAAATTGCTAAAGACATGGGCTTATATACGATTGTTTTTGACATGAATAAAGAAACTTATGGTATGAAAATAGCCGACTTTCCAGTTGTTGTGTCTACACGTGATGTTGAAGGTGCAGTACGAATGGCTCGTGATTTGAGTCTTAAAATGAAAGTTGATGGAGTCATCACTGTCGGCACAGATGCTTCAACTACTGTTGCTGCTGTTGCC
>CAMQVF010000110.1 GCA_947038115.1 uncultured Spirochaetia bacterium | reverse complement strand
GGTAAATATCCATCTATTTCTAATTTGACAGCTAGCAACTGTGGACGTCATCCAGCTGGAGCAAACAAAGGCAAACATAAACTTTATGAAGGCAGTGAAAAATCACAATACTTCTGTAAACATTGCGGAGGTAAATATCCATCTATTTCTAATTTGACAGCTAGCAACTGTGGACGTCATCCAGATGGAGCTAATAAAGGGAAACATTCACCAGCTATGTAGTATTATTTTTAAAGGGTGTCGTAAAAAAAATGGATCAAAAAGAAAAAAAGTCTAGGTCGCAAAATGTTCACTATTGGAGGCTTCTCACAATAGATAGCGAGATATCAAATGGTAATTATCCAAATAGCAGAATATTATCTGAAAAACTCGAGGTGAGTATTGCTACAATAAAGCGTGATATTGCATATATGAAAGATATGCTTAATGCCCCCATATTATATGAGAATTCTAAAAATGGTTATTACTATGAGGATAAAACATTTAGACTGCCAGCGATATTTACTAATGAAGAGGAACTTTTTTCAGGGGCTATAGCATTAAAATTACTTGCACAATATAAAGGTGTACCTATATATAGACATTTGGAGAGTATTTTTAGTAATTTTTATAAAGTTCTTTTTAAGTCTAAAATAAAAGATAGATCATGGTTTGAGAAGCGTATACTTTTTATTCAAGAATCGACACCCGAGTTCTCAAATGTGATATGGGATACTTTAATTACTGCGATGATAGAAAATCGTTATATTGAGTTTTCATATAAAGGCCCTTGGATGGATGGCTCACGCACTGGCTATCATATTGCGCCATATCAATTGGTTTGCAAGGCAGGTACTTGGTATTTTGCTGGGTATTCTAATAGAAAGAATGTGGTTAGTTTATACGCTTTGCATCGTGTTCTTTCTATTAAGCTTGCTGATGATTATTTTGAAATGGATGAAAATTATAAATACTTTATATCTACAGATAAGGTTTTTGGTGTGTATAGCTTTAATGAAGTGTTACAATGTAGGATTCAATTTTTTAATGAAACTGTCGCATATATATCTGAAAGGCAGTGGGCAGATGATCAGGTTATAGAACATCAAGAAGACGGCTCGATAATTATAAGTTTCTCTACGGGGCAGATTTATGAAATTGTGAGGTTTATACTTTCGCAAGGTTCGAATGCTATGCCTCTTGAGCCTACTGAATTGGTCGATGAATGGCGAAATCAAGTTAAAACAATGTATGAGAATATTATATCAAAAGACAAATAGTATTATATCAAAAATGAAATAATATTTGACTAGTGGTTATATATGCATATACTGGTTATTGTTAACATAATTTATATATAAAATAAGGAGATATTATGGAGGATACTATGTCTTGTAAAACGAATTTATTTTTTCATGCTACTAGTGAATTATCGCAGGATGCTTTTTTTGTTTGGTTATGCAACTGGGCAGATAGTGATTATATGAGTGTTGATAAAGCACTACATGAATGTGCTAAAAGTTTTGTTAAAGAGGTTTTGTTATCTAATGAAATTAATGAAGATATTAAAACTATTGAGACACTTAGACAACACGAGAATATTGATATAATTGTTATTGTCAATACAAAGTATTTGATTGTTATAGAAGATAAAACATATACAGTGGAGCATTCTGGACAGTTAGAAAGGTATAAACAAATTGGTGAGAAGTATTGCGAAAAGAATAAATTTGAAAAGATTATTTGTATATATTTAAAAACAACATATCAATCTAAGGTTTCCTTGAAAAATATGATTGGAAATAATTGGAAACCTGTTATGAGAAAACAATTAGTAGAGTTTTTTTATAGGTATAAAGAAACTATAACTAATAATATATTTCTTGACTTTGTAAGTAACTTAAATCGAATAAATGATAATATAGACTCTTTCAGAACAAAGAAAATAAATGATTGGACTGATAGTAATTGGATTGGATTTTATGAGGAACTAGAAGAAGAATTTGAAACGAGAAATCTTCCAACTGTTGTAGGTTGGGGCTATAATGCTACACCTCAAGGTGGTTTTTGGGGCTTGTGGTGGAATTGGGTTGCTTTAAATAATTATCCTGACTGTTGTATATATTTACAAATAGAACAGGGAAAACAGCAAAAAAATGGAAAACTATGCATTAGACTGGATATCAGCAAGAAAAAAGATAACATAAAAGAATTAGAAGAAATTAGATTTAAGACAATTGATATAATAAAAAATAAATCTAATGAAGATAAATATAAAAATGATTTGCTTATAAGTCAATCTTATCTTAGAGGCGCAAAATCTGGGTATATGACTGTAGGGCATACTAGTGCGGAAAATTGGATTGGTGAAGATCAATTTAATATGGATAGTGTCATTGAAAGATTGGTTAAGTATATTGAATTCATAAAAGAATGTAGCAAGTAAAATAAGGAGAGTTTGTGGATAATAATAAAACAGAAGAAAACTTTATTTCTTTTTTGAATGAAGTACCAAATCTTATTAAGAAAATAAAAGATAAAAAACATCAACTTCCGCCAAAGCTTAATATTGTCGATTGTGTTGGCGAGCTTACTGACGAGGTGAAAAATAGTCGTATTATCAAAAATATGCTTGAAATAGAATTTATTTATAATAACGAAAAAATATCTTTCGCTAAACTTTTTATCGATTATTTAAATAAAAAGTATTTTAGCAAGGCGAATAAAATTAAATATTCGGATAGTAAAGTTGAAGTGCTTATAGAAGCGCCGACTGATGCGTCTAGAAGAATTGATATTTTAATGCTAGTAGACAATAATGCTATTATTATTGAAAACAAGATTAATGCGGGCGACCAAGAAAATCAATTAAGTGATTACTATGAACAACATAAAAAAAATAAAAATACTTATGTAGTATACCTCACAAGATACGCTTCGGATGCAAGTGAGTATAGTCTCTCGAAAACTAATCGTGAGGAGTTGGGCGAAAAATTTATATGCATTGGGCATGGCGATATTGGGACTTGGCTTGAAAGTATTTTGGCTGATGAGCATTATCATTTTATAAAAATTGATGACAAATATAAATTAATCTATTCAGCTTTAATTCAAATTATAGAAAATGAAAAAATATTAGGCGGTATATCAAAGGAGGATAAAGTGGAAAAAGAATTAATAGGCGACTATGTAAAGAAATTTATA
>CAMQVF010000109.1 GCA_947038115.1 uncultured Spirochaetia bacterium | reverse complement strand
CAACACGAGACCAACTGTAAATAAAATCATGAGCAGTTACAGGCTTTCCATCAGACCATAATGCATTAGTTCTAATATGAAAAGTATAAGTAAGATAATCATCACTTATCTCCCAACTTTCAGCCACAGCAGGCGACACAATATTATTAGTATCACGAGCAGCAAGACCTTCAAATACATGATTAATATAAATTGCTCCGTCGATACTAGAATTTAATGTAGGATCAATCGTCTGAGGCTCAGGCCCAACATTAACAAAAATAGCTCCCTCATCTGAAATAGATGAACTAGAACCACAAGTTATAAGCAATACACTAAACAAAGCAATCAAAAATAAATACAAAACACGTTTAATAAACATAATCATCCCTTAAAATAAAATAATCACATCTAATACTTAAATTGCTTAAATAAAAGATGTGATTTCGAAAACTTCCGAATATCTATCTATCTATTCTTCTAAATAAGCGTAAAAAAACTTGTGCTTACCTAGAGAACTATACTGCACACCTTTAAGTTTCGGATCCAAAATTACTGGCTGAGTCATGAAATAAAAAGGTATAAAAGCCATATCATCAATAAGGATTTTTTCCGCTTTATGTAGAGCGTCCATTCTTATTTTTTGATTGCCTGTAGACATAGCAACATCAAGAAGCTTATCATATTGAGCATTACTATAGCTCGATACATTTTGTGGACTTCTACTTAAAAACAAACCTAAAAATGTAATAGGGTCATCATAATCACCAATCCAACTATATCTGCTTAAACTATAATTTTTATCAAGTCTAGTTTGTTGAAATACAGCCCACTCCTCAAGTCCAATAGTCGAATCAACACCCAAATTCTCTTTCCACATTTGCTGAACAGCTTCGAAAATTCTTTCATGTCCAGGATTTGCTTTAAGTTCTAAAACAGGCATGCCTTTACCATTTGGATAACCAGCTTTAGCAAGTAATGCTTTAGCCTCTGCTATATTTTTTTCATAATCAACAGGGTCTACACTAAAATAATTACCTGCATTCTCACGAAAATCTTTCCCATCATAATCAGTGATGCCATGTGGAACAAATGCGCCGGCAGGAATTTGCCCAGCTTTTGTAATACTATCAACAATATATTTTCTATCTATAACAAGTGATAATGCACGTCGAACATCAGCATTTTTTAACACTTCATTTGTAAAATTGAACTCATAATAATAAGTTCCCAAGTAAGGGTTAATCTCTATTAAATCTTCTTTTTCAAGTTCTGGTATATCTTGAGATGGAAATATTGTCGAAAAATGCAAAGTTCCACCTTTAACTCCAGCTACCGAACCTACTGCATTTCTCATTAAAACAAAAACCAAATTTTCAGGAATAATTTCATCTATATTCCAGTAATGCTCATTTTTAGCCATAACTATTTTATCATCAATTTTTCTCTCAATCATTTTAAAAGGGCCATTGCCAATATAAGTTTCAGGGTTCATTGACCAAGTATCTGGATTAGCTTCTATTATATCGCTTCTTAAAGGATAAAATATTGTGTAAGCCATAAGTTCTAAAAAATAAGGTGTAGGCGCTTCAAGAGTAACCTCTAAAGTATAATCATCAATTGCCTTAACTCCCAACTCGCTCAAAGGAAGTTCTCCCGCAGTTATAGCCTTCGCATTTTTAAGTGGCTCCATCTGATAACTATAACTAGCACCAGTTTTAGGATCAACAACACGAGACCAAGCATAAATAAAATCACTAGCAACTACAGGTTTACCATCAGACCATAATGCATTTGTTTTTAAATAAAATGTATATGTAAGATAGTCATCACTGATATCCCAACTTTCAGCTGCCAAAGGAACAATATTATTACTTTGATCCCTGCCAGCAAGCCCCTCAAAAGCATGAAATATATACATACTAGCTTCTATACTAGAATTCAAAGATGGATCCATAGTTTGAGGCTCTTCACCAACATTAACAAAAATAGCATTCTTGTCTATTTCAGATGAACTAGAACCACAAGTTATAATCAATAAACTTAATAAAGCAAGCGAAAATAAATACAGAAAACGTTTAATAAACATAATAATTCCTTAAAGTAAAATAATAATAATCACATCTAATACTTAATCTACTTAAATAAAAGATGTGATTATAAAAACTTTTAAATCTTTATCTATTCTTCTATATAAGAGTAAATAAAATTATGCATACCTAAAGGACTAAAAACAACATCTTTAAGTTTAGGTGTAAGAACCAAAGGCTCAGTATAAAAATAGATAGGCAATAATGCCATTTCACCCATTAAAATATTTTCAGCATCATGCATAGCTTTCATTCTTATATTTTGATCCCCTGTAAGTTTAGCTTCTGTAATTAAAGCATCATATTGAGCATTACTCCAGCCAGAATTATTCTGCTGACTTGTAGACATAAACACATCAAGGAAAGTCATAGGATCATTATAATCACCTATCCAACCATGGCGTGCAATTAAATACTGTTTATTTTGGCGAGTATCTTGAAACACTGCCCACTCTTCTTGTGAAATTGTAGAGTCGATATTTAAACCTTCTTTCCACATTTGTTGAATTGCTTCAAATATGGCAACATGCTCACCAGGATTAGTTTTATACTCGATAACTGGTAAATTTTCACCATTAGAATACCCAGCAGAAACAAGTAAAGCTCGAGCTTCTACAAGATTTTTCTCATAATCAGCAGGATCTACACTAAAATAATTTCCACCGTTTTCTCTAAAATCACCATTAATATCAGAAATTCCACTAGGAACCCAAGCTGCAGCAGGAACTTGTCCACCCTTAGCCACTTGTTCAACAATGTAAGTTCTGTCGATTGCTAATGCTAATGCTCGGCGAACTTTTGGATCTTGCATAATTCCATTTGTTACATTAATCGTATAATAATAAGTACCGATATATGGAACAATATTCATTAAACCTTCTTCTTTAAGAATAGGAATATCTTGTGCAGGTGGGCTTTTAGCAATATGAAGTGAACCTTCTTTTACACCAGCAACCGCAGCTGTCGCATTCTCCATTAAAATAAACACAACTTTTTCTGCCACAACTTCGTCGGCATTCCAATAGTTAGTATTTTTTTCCATAACAATTCTATTGTCAATTTTTCTTTCAGTCATAACTAAAGGACCATTTCCAATATAAGTATCAGTAGACAAAGTCCATCCATCAGGATTAGCCGATACAAT
>CAMQVF010000108.1 GCA_947038115.1 uncultured Spirochaetia bacterium | reverse complement strand
CATCAAAGTCTTTAATAGGTATTTGAGCCAAGCCTTCATCACATGCAGCTTTTGCCACAGCACTAGACACCCATTCAATAACTCTCGAGTCGAATGCTTTAGGCACAATGTACAAGTCGCCATATTCAAAACTCTGTCCATAAGCTTTTTTAACTTCTTCTGTAACTTTTTCTTTTGCCAAATTTGATAATGCATTCGCTGCAGCCATTTTCATGCCTTCTGAAATATAACGAGCTCTAACATCCAAAGCTCCTCTAAATATAAATGGAAAACCTAGAACATTATTTATTTGATTTGGAAAGTCGCTACGTCCAGTTCCCATAATGAGGTCTTTGCGTGTAGCCATAGCTAGCTCATAAGCGATTTCTGGGTTTGGATTAGCCATAGCAAAAACAATAGGGTTGTCAGCCATACTTTTTAGCATTTCAGCCGTTAGTGTATCTGCTTTTGATAAACCTATAAATACATTGGCGTTTTTGATAATTTCTTCTAATGTTTTAGATTCTGTTTGTCTTGCGAATTCTTTTTTTTCTTTAGTTACAGAACTTTCTCTTTCAAGTGTAATAACACCTTTGCTGTCGCACATGAATATATTATCTTTAGGAACACCTGCCGAGATAAACATTTTAGCACATGAAATGGCAGAAGCTCCAGCACCATTAAATACAACTTTTATTTTTTTTATATCATGCCCTTTGATGTCTATCGCATTCATAAGCCCAGCAGTACAAATAATTGCAGTCCCATGTTGGTCATCATGAAAAACAGGTATACTGCATTGTTTAATTAGAGTTTGTTCTATTTCAAAACATTCTGGGGCTTTGATGTCTTCTAAATTAATTCCACCAAATGTCGGCTCAAGTGCTTTCACTATTTCTATTATTTTTTTAGGATCTGTTTCATTAATTTCAATATCAAAAACATCAATATCAGCAAAACGCTTAAATAAAACACCCTTGCCTTCCATAACGGGTTTAGATGCCAAAGCACCTTTGTCGCCAAGCCCTAATATTGCAGTGCCGTTTGATATAACACCAACTAAATTTCCTTTAGAAGTATATTTATAGGCGTCATCAGGGTTCTCAGCTATGGCTAAAACAGGTTCAGCGACACCCGGGCTATAAGCTAGCGATAATTCTTCAGCCGTTGTGCATGGCTTTGTAGGTTCAACACTAATTTTGCCAGGCTTGTTATTTAGGCAATGATAATCTAATGCTTTCTTTTTTAAGTCATCCATAATTATTCCTTTAAAAGTAAATATTCTTCATATTATAAACTGTTTCTCAAATATTTTAAAGCAATTTTTATAGAAGGAAATAATAACAATGCGATAATTGGTAGTTTTATTTTATAAATATGTTGACAAATATATTATCATATAATACAATGTGAATGTCCGATTAAAAGGGCATTATTTTTCTACATAATTTGCAAAACGCTTTTATAAGTGTTGTCACATTAATTTGTGATAAAAGCATTATGTTATCTTGGCTTTATATTATAAGTCTTTAGAAGTAGAATAAATGTCTCTGCAGTCGGTAATTTATTCTAACTATAAGGATTTTTATTATGGCATTACCAATAATGAAAGACTTGCTTGAAGCAGGCGTACATTTTGGACACCCAACTAGAAAATGGGACCCTCGGATGAAACCGTTTATTTTTCAAGAGAGAAATGATATCTACATCATCGATCTTATGAAAACACTAAAGTATGTAGCTAAAGCTCATGACGCAGTTAAAGAGCTTGCTCGTAATGGCGGATCTTTCCTTTTCGTAGGAACTAAAAAACAAGCTACAGCATCTATTAGAGATTCAGCGAAAAGATGTAATATGTTTTATATTGACAATCGCTGGCCTGGTGGCATGCTTACAAATTTCTCTACAATCAAAAAAAGTATCGCTAGACTTAAGCGTATTGAAAAAATGGAAGTGGATGATACTTTTAGTAAATTGCCAAAAAAAGAAGTTATACTTCTTATGAAAGAAAAAGCAAAACTTGAGAAGAACTTTTCTGGTATTAAAGAAATGGAAGGTCTTCCTGATATGATTTTTGTAATTGATCCAGTTCAAGAGCATATCGCTATAAGTGAAGCTCGTAAACTTAAAATTCCTGTTGTGTCTGTAGTTGATACTAACTGTAATCCTGAAGTTATCGATTATCCTATTCCTGGAAATGATGACGCTATTCGTGCCATTACTTTATTTGCTAATGTTATAGCATCTGCTATTATTGAAGGTCAAAATGAGGCTGGAAAAGAGATTTTAGCTAAAAGTGATGAGGCTGCTGCGGCTCAAGAAGTTGAAACTATTACTGAAGTGGCTATTGTAACTGAAGTGGTTAAAACTGCTGCTGACGTGGTTGTTGTAACTGAAGAAGTTAAAATCACTACTGAGACGCCTGCGGCAACTGAAGAAAACAAATAATTTAAGGATATAAAATTAATATGGCAAATATTACTATGGATATGATAAAAGACCTTAGAGAGCGTACTGGTGTTGGCATTATGGATTGTAAAAAAGCACTTGCTGAAACCGATGGCGACATGGATAAGGCAGTTCGTTTGCTTAAAGAACGTGGCGCTGTTACTGCTGCTAAAAAAAGCGATCGTAATGCTAAAGAAGGTATAATAACTGCTAGAATTAATGATGAAAAAAACCATGTTACATGTATAGAGCTTCAGTGTGAGACTGACTTTGTTGCTAAAAATGAAGTGTTTCAAGCTTTGGCTTCTGATATTACATGTATTGCTTCAAAGGTTGAAAATGCTAATGTTGAGGCTGTTTTAGAGGCTTCAAACGCAAATGGTGAAAAAGTTGTTGATATTATTAATGCGTTAATACAAAAAATGGGTGAGAACACTGTACTTAGCAGAGTTGAAAATCTTAAAACTGATGGTTCTTTTGGTATATATGAACATTTTACAAAGAAACTTGTTACTATTGTTGAGTTTAACTGTAAATCTACTCCTAAAGGAATTGAACTTGCAAATCAAGTGGCTATGCATGTTGCGAGTGAAAAACCTTTGGCTGTTAATAGAGATGGCTTAGATGATAATACTGTAAAAGAGCAAAGAGATATTTTCGAAAAAATCACTCTTGACTCTGGTAAATCAGGCGATATGGTATCTAAAATTGTTGATGGTAAAATGAATTCATGGTTCTCTGAATCTGTTTTAATTGACCAAAAATTATTCTCTGACAATAAAATCACTATTAAAAGTTTAGTTGATTCTATTGGAAAAGAAGCTGGATGCGATACTCCTCAGATTAAAAATATGTATATTATTTCAGTTGGTGCTTAAAATA
>CAMQVF010000107.1 GCA_947038115.1 uncultured Spirochaetia bacterium | reverse complement strand
AATCTAATCATGTATGATTCCAAGTTTAACGCTTCACACAAATATAAATACCTTGAAGAACTAAATAAATATTGGGCTTACAGTCAAAAATATCGATAAACAAAAGCCCACCCGTAATTGTTACTCTCGACTTGAGATTATATTTCTCTTTTATTTCTTTTTTACAATCTTCTAAAGCGAAATTTAATGCCCCTATAGTTTGATAATAAATGCCCGCACTCAATGCGCTGACAGTGTCATTATTTATAGCCGATTTATATTTACTCACATTATTTAAGTCTACATTTGGAAGCGAAGTTTGTTTGGTAAGCCCTAAAAATGAAGTCTCAATACCCGGAATAATCATGCCGCCTAAAAATTCGAACTTAGAAGTCATCACGCTTAAGGTAGTCGCCGTCCCCATCGAAAGCACAATCGAGGCGAAATCATTTTCTTTATAATCATCAAAAAGAATAATACTAGCAAAACTAGCCAAAAGCCTATCTATGCCTATAGAATCTTCTGGCTTGTAGTAATTTTTTTTCAAATTTACATCTTTATGTGTTATCTCATAAGGCTTAATATTGAAAACCTCAAGAGTCGCTTCTTCAAATAACAAGTTAGATTTTTTTTTGACACTAGCATAAAATATGCTGTCAATTTTTTTATTTTCATTTTTAATATCTAATAAAACATTAATAAGTTCGTCTTTGTCATGTAAGATAGAGACGAAAAATAAAGGATTGCTGTCGTTTTCAAATAACGATACCTTAATCCTCGAATTACCAATATCAGCTATAAGTAACATACAAAAAACTCCAATAGTTAATTATTTATCGCTACAAACTTCAGTATTTTTTTTACTTTCTTCTATATATTGTTTAGACATATTCAAAAGCATATCATATTCATTAAGCGAAGGGTCATCTAAAATAAGTTCCAAAAGATAATTAAGCAATTCGCCGACAAAACGTGAAGGACGCAACTCAAATTGAGTCATTAAATCGCTACCATTAATATGCAAATCTTTCACAGTAATAGCATTTTCCGCCTCGATTTGCTTTTCTATGCGGTTCATAAGTTTAGGAATAGCCCTACTTTCTTTATCTTTTCTTTTACCACTTCCAATCCTGTCGGCTTCTCTAAGTTTAAGCAATGGTTTAATATTTTCAAGCCCCACACTACGCATAAACCTTCGAACAGCACCATCAGTCCATTCATCTTGATAATAAAACATATGTTGTTTGACTAATAAAAGAACCGAATCGATTTCATTATTAGAATACTTAAAACGTTTCATAACTCTGCGAGCAACCCCTGCCCCAACAACTTCATGATTATAATAAACAGGCTCTTCTTTTTTTGTTACATTTTTTTGAACTATAGGTTTTGCAATGTCATGAAACAAAGCCGACAACTTTAATATTAAAGTCTGTTCTTTACTGTCAATTTTTTCGACAGCCTGTAGAGTATGCAATATATGATAATAAACATCGTATTTATGATATTTATTTTGCTCAACTCCATAACAAACCACAAGTTCAGGCAGAATTAAATCTAAAATACCTGTAACCCGCATTATCTCCATTCCTCTAAAAGGATTGTCTGATAATAATATGCCATTAAACTCTTCACGTATACGCTCATAAGCCACATGACTAAGCATAGAATTTCTATCTTTTAAAGCCGCAAAAGTTTCAGGCTCAATTTCAAATTCAAGTTTTGTAGCAAATCTTATTGCCCGCATCAATCGAAGCCCGTCTTCATTAAAACGCTCAATTGGGTTTCTAACGGCACGAACTATTTTATTTTTTAAATCATTTTTTCCATCAAATAAATCTATAAGATTATCTGACAAAATATCATAAGCCATAGCATTTATAGTAAAATCTCTTCGAAGCAAATCCTCTTCAATAGTTTTAGCATACTGAACACTATCGGGACGTCTGCCATCGCTATAATCGCCATCACTTCTAAAAGTCGTCACTTCAACATGCATGCCATTAAGAATAACCAAAACAGTACCATGCTTAATACCCGTAGGTATTGTATGTTTAAAAATCTTTTGCACTACACTAGGATGAGCATCAGTCGCTAAATCATACTCGGTAGGCGAAAGACCTATTAATGTATCTCTTACAGCACCACCAACTAAATAACATTGATAGCCCTCATTTTTTAGCTTTACAGCTATATCTCTAACAGTATTTGGAATATTAAAAAAAATACTACCCTCTCTTTATAATCTTACAATGTTCCTATCAAGTTTACCTATCTTAGGAATATCGCCGACCAATGGTCTTAAATAATCTTTAAAAGCTTCTTCAACAAAGTTACCAGTTGGATTAATATATTCAGCAGGCATTTCACGAGTATGCTTAGCCACTTTTTCAATATCCATTCTAATCGCTTCACTTTTATAAACTTTTTCATCCAATCTTTTTAACACAATAGAACCATCGATGTCGCCTCTGACAGCAAATTCAACAGCACGCCTTCCAACCATACGAGCTTCTAAAGCGTCAATTTCGCTTACAAACCCTGCAAATGATCTTTGAGCATATCCTAATGTATCACTTCGAACTCTCAACTTTTTATCTCCAGCAGCAAGTTTTATATGACGGACAAAAAAATCGCCCAATGCCCCAGAACCTGAAAGCTGTTTATTTCCATGACTATCAACCTCGTCATTTAATGCATCACCAAAAGGTTTGCCTGTTTCTTTATTAACAGTCCCTTCCGACATCGCCACTAAACATCGACCAAGTCTATTATGAACATCTAAAATATCACTTGTTACTTGCTCCATAGTTACAGGAAACTCAGGCAAATATATCAAATGAGGCCCACTGTCGCAGTCGTTTTCATCTTTTGCAAGAGATGCCGCCGCCGTAAGCCAGCCAGCATTACGTCCCATAACAATATCTAATTTAATGCCATGCAAAGCAAATGAGTCTAAATCATTACCCATAAATGAGTGAATGACATATTTCGCAGCCGAGCCATAACCCGGAGTGTGATCATTTTCTCTTAAGTCATTATCAATAGTTTTAGGAACATGAAAAACTCTAAGTTCATACCCTGCTTCTTTTGCTATAGTATTTACGATATTAGCAGATTCAGCGGAATCATTGCCACCGATATAAAAATAATATCGCACATCAAATTTTCTAAAAATTTCAAAAACTCTTTCACAGTCTTCTCTGTTAGGTTTAAATCTACAACTACCCAATGCTGCTGCAGGTGTATTTGCTACAAGTTCTAAATTAGCCTCGGACTCTCGCCCCAAGTCAATGAAGCGTTCTTGAAGCATACCTTCAATACCATTAAGCGCACCATATACTTTACCAATATT
>CAMQVF010000106.1 GCA_947038115.1 uncultured Spirochaetia bacterium | reverse complement strand
TTCCAAAAATTATTTTTTTCATAATATATTTCTCCTTATTAAAATATAAATCAATCTATAGTATACAATATAACAATTAAATGTAAATATTATTTATTTAAACTCTCTAAATATTTGCTAATATACATCACGCTTGCAATACATTTTATAACTAACAAATAAAAACAACGCAACATACGCCGACAAAACAGCTATAGAAAACCATATTGATGTGCCCCAGCTGTTCGAACCATTATTAATATACTGCGATAAATCGGTATTATAAAATAGCACATAACTAAGCATTTTTGTATTCTTAAATAAAAACGATAGTAAATCTAAAATTGGCGAAGCTATAAAATGTGCGACCAGACAAATAATAATCGCAACCGATGAATGCTTAAATATAATCGCAAGCATAGATGCCATGAAAATATAAATACTAATTTGAACTAGAGTTGCCAAAAATATTTGAATAATATATACAATATACGATTTTTGAATGGTCTCACCCGAGTCAGCAACATATGGTATATATTTATTAAGCAAAGGAGCATCAAATATAAATGTATTAATCAAAAAACTTAACACAAATACTATGAGCAATAAAAAAACTGATATAGTAAAAATAGCCGCTAACTTAGATAGCAAAATTAAAACTCTTTTCTGAGGCCGTACAAAAAGCATTTTTACAGTTCCAAGTGAATAGTCTTCCGAAAAAACATCCGCAGAAAACATCAGCACCATAACAAAAATTATAAACCCAGTGGCCGCCAATTGAGTTTTAATTAATGGAATCCAATCGCCAATATTAGCCATACCTTTTGCTATCAAGAGAGCATGAAAAAGCAAAACAACGACAACCATTATGATAAATACATAAATCTTTTTTTTCTTAAAAATTTTAAACAATTCGTTTTTAATCAACATAATCACTCTTCCTTTCTATACCGAATGTCTCTAAATAAACACCCTCTAAACTTGTAACCACTTTTTGCACTGAGTAAATAGATATCCCACTCTCGACCAATTTTATAATACACATAGGAATTTCTGATTTATTTATTTGCAATCTAATTTCTTTATCTGTTACGTCAATGACTTTATAATCACTTAGTATTGTTTTAATATTTTTATCACCCTCATATTCTATAACATAATCAGAAGTGGCTTCATTATGCAAACCGTATTTTTCATCGCCAACTTTGAAACCATCTTTGATGAGAACTACTTTATTACAAATAAGCTCTAATTCAGACAAAATATGGCTTGATATTAATATGGCAACTTTTTGATTTTCTGCAATAGATTTTAAATATAATCTTAAATCCATGACACCAACAGGGTCTAATCCATTTGTCGGTTCGTCAAGAATAATTAATTTTGGACGATGAAGTAAAGCTTGTGCAACACCTAAACGTTGTTTCATACCCATAGAATATGTTCCAACTTTTTTATTTATTCCAGCTTCTAACTGCACTAATTCTATAACTCTTTTAATATCATCATCGCCAAATATTCCACTCATTGAGCCTAATAATTTCAAATTGTCTTTACCTGTTAAATACGGATAAAATGTTGGCGTTTCAATTACTGCCCCAATATGCTTTAAACATTCTTGCTGATTATCTGAAATCGATAAATTGTTAATGAAAACATTTCCACTATTCATCGATATTAACCCGACTATCATTCGCATGAGAGTTGTTTTTCCCGCACCATTCGGCCCAACCAAACCTACAATTTCACCTTCTTCCATAAAAAAAGAAAAATCACTGACAATTTTTTTGCCTTTTATAATCTTCGATACATTATTCACTTCTAAAACTTTTCCCGTCGCTGCTTTGTGCATAAGAACCCCTTTAACACATATATTCACTTTAAGTATACAATAATAATTTTTAAATGTAAATATTATTTATTAATAACACTTTTATATTATTCTTTAGCTAAAGCATCTTTTAGTCGCTTTTCAATAGTTGGATATTTTCTTTCGATACTCCAGATTAACGCTGTTTTACCATCTTTGTCTTTAATATTAAGATCAGCATTATTGTTTATAAAAAAATCTACGACAGCACTATTTCCTTGAATAGGCCCCCAGATTAATGCTGTTCGACCATCTTTATCTTGAATGTTAAGATCGGCCCCATTATCTGCAAGGCATTTCATAATATCTATATCTGATATAATTGAAGCATATATCAACGCTGTTTTACCATAAATATCTTGAAGATTAACATCTGCCCCATTTTCAACTAATAGTTTAACTGTTTCTAATTGTCCATTTTCGGCAGCTATATCTAAGGCTGTTCGACCATCTTTATTTTGTATATTAATATCAGCTCCATTTTTAACTAATAATTTTACAATTTCTAAATGCCCAACACTTGATGCATTTAATAATGCAGACCAACCTTCCTTATTCTCAATATCAATATTATTTTCTAACAAATATTCCACTACATTTAAATGCCCATTTTCTATAGCATATTTCAAAACCGTACCAGATCTATCTTCATCTTCTATTGTAATATCCGCACCATTTTTAACCAAATATTCCACTACATTTAAGTGTCCATTTTCTGCAGCATATTTTAATGCAGTCCAAGTCCCATCACTATCTTTAGTGTTAATATCCACACCTTCTTCTATATACTTTTGTACTTCTGCCAAATCTCCAATTTCTGCATAGCTAATAATAGGCTCATTATATCCATATTCTCTAGCTATAGCCGAAGCAGTGTTTCCCCACTCATCTGTTGCATCAACATCAGCACCGCTATCTATTAAATATTTAATAATAATAAAGTGTCCAGCATAAGAAGCAGACATCAAAGCTGTATTGCCAAAATCATTGGTAGCATTAATATTAGCTCCATTTTCCACTAATAATTTTACAATTTCTAAATGTCCACCATAAGAAGCAGACATCAAAGCAGAGTGATTTATATCAGTACTTTTATTTACATCATCTCCATTTTTTATAGATTCTTCAACTTTTTCTAGCCAGCCTACACCAGCCCAATCTAAAATGGTTGTGTTATTTGTGTTAGCACCTTTTGATACCAGATATTTTATTATATCTATTGAGCCATTTTCTATAGCCTCTTCCCATGACGTATTGCCATTATTCTCATTACGATATTCATGAATAATAGAAATGTCAGCACCATTTTCTACTAAATATTTTACTATTTCAAAATCTCCCCCACCTTCCATAGCATTAACTAAAACAGTTCGACCACCTTCTGACTCAGCATTAACATTAGCTCCTTTTTCTACTAACTCTTTTACTTTTTCAAGATCATTATCATATATTATTGAAAGCAATCCCTCATTCAACTCGGGGTTATCTATAAAAGTTTTTTCCACTATTTTTACAGGTTCAATTTCAAGCATTTCTTCTGTTTTAGTTTCTTTATTTTTACAAGCCATAATGCT
>CAMQVF010000105.1 GCA_947038115.1 uncultured Spirochaetia bacterium | reverse complement strand
CGAGTGTTTTGGGAGTGCCAACGCTTGCCCTTTATTTCGCAACCCCTCCATATCAAAATAGCCCAATAGGGATTAAAAGCGATATTATTGTGTATCAATTGCCTTGTGCATTTTGTGGTGGACGTGAGTGTCGACTGAAAACTTTTGAGTGTCGTTATGCGATTAAACCTGAAGAAGTGCTTGATAAATTTGAGACTATGATAAATTTGGAGTAAAAATTTATGGAAAACTTTGATGTTACACTCGTTATAACAACCTATAATGAGGAGAAATATCTACCAATTTTAATTGACTCTATCGAAAAACAAGAGACAAATTTGAATATGGAAATTATTATCGTTGATGACTTTTCGACTGATGATACATTAAATATTGCAAATGAGTATGTATTAAATTCTACTGGTAATAAAATATATAAAATTATTCATAATGACAAAAAGTCGGATGTTCAATATATGCGTAATTTGGGGCTTCATAATGCATGTGGTGAAACGATTTTATTTTGTGATGCTGATATTGCTTTGTCTAAAAATTATATAGAGACTATGATAAGGCCTATTATCGAAAATAAAGTTGACACTATGCTTTGTAAAACCTATGCGATTTTAGAGGCTTTTTATGATATTCGACCTGCTAAATATTCAAAAAGCTATGATAGATTCTTAAAAACAGCACCTAAATTTATGTTTAAGCGATTTCCTGTGCAATTGCTACCTTGGTTAATTCTATGGTTTAAGAATATGCTAAAAGAAAAAAAATTACTTTCTATATGGAGTACCCCTAATCGAGCACATACTACTGGAATATCTACAAGAACAGAGATTTCTAAAGCGGTTGGAGGTTGGGTGGTGCGAATTGGTGATGGAGATGACGCAAAATATTCATTCGATATTTTTTCGCAAAGTAAAAGAATATTATTTAATAGAAAAGCATTGCTTTATATTTCAAAAAGGCGTGTATTCCCTTTGGATAATTCGTGGATATCAGATATTTTTTTCAAAGATATAAAGAAGTTATATAATAAAATTAAGCAAAAAAATGCAAATGATTATTCGGATAGTATAAGATAGAAAAGTCTACTTATATATTCCTTTTCTCCATGGCTGAATGAACAATAGGCACAAGTATATCAAAATCTAGTGGTTTTTCTATAAGCTTAAATACACCTTCAGCAATAATTTCTTGAACCATTTTAGTATTTCCATAAGCTGTAATAATAATAATTGGAATAGTGCTTTTTCTCTTTTTCATTTCACGAATAAAAGCAAGCCCTGTCATTGAAGGCATAAGTAAGTCGGTAATAATTACATCAATTTCATTTGTCTCAAGTAGAGTGAGCCCCGCTTTTCCATTTTCGGCAGTAATAACTTCTATATCATGAGGCTGAAACGTATATTTCATCAAATCTCTTATACTACTCTCATCGTCTATGGCTAATACTAATGGTTTTCCATTTTTCATTTTTTATCCTTCAAAATCTAATTTTATATCAACTTTGAAAGTCTATATAAAACGTTTTCTTTGCCTAAAAGCTCACATACATGCGAAAGCTCACTTCCTTCATTAGCGCCAGTAAGAGCAAAACGAATAGGGTGATACAAAGCAGGCCCTTTAAGTCCTAATTCTTTTTGAGCAGATTTTATCATATCTTTTATAGAAGCGTCCTCAAGTTCATTCATAGCTTCAATTTTTTCTTTGATAAATAAAAGTAGTTTTTTACTTTCTTCTTTTTCGACGATGGCTTTCATTTCATCTGTTAGTGTGAAATCATTTTCAAAAAATACTGGAACATATTTAGAAATATCTGATAAAACCACACAATTATGTCTGACAACAGAGACTAATTTTTTAGCCCATGCATATTCTTCTTCAGTAGGTTGACTGTTTAGAAATTTACCCTCAACTAAATAAGGCATAAATAGTTTAGTAATTTCATCTAAGTCAGTATTTCTAATATGCCAAGCATTAAAATGTCTTAATTTAGCCATATCAAATATTGCTGGGCTTTTTGAAAATCTATTTAGATTAAATGCTTTAATCATATCATCATCTCTCATATTTTCTATAGCTTCAGGATGCGTCCAACCAAGTAAAGCCAAGAAATTTCTTAAAGCTTGAGGCAAATAACCCTCGTCTTTGAAATCCATTATAGTTGATGCGCCATGTCTTTTTGAAAGTTTTGATTTATCACTACCAAGAATCATCGAAGTGTGAGCGAATTTAGGTAGTGGATAATTGAATGCTTCATAAATTAAAACTTGCTTTGATGTGTTCGAAATATGGTCTTCACCTCTTATAACATGCGTGATTTTCATGAGCATATCATCGATGACAACTGCATAATTGTAAGTAGGAAAACCGTCTTCACGGCATAAAACAATATCACCGACTTCATGGCTTTCTTTTTTTACAGTGCCACGAACATAATCTTCAAAAATAGCGGTTTCATTTTTAGGGCAATTGAATCGCAAACGAGCAGGCTCTCCAGCAGCCATTCTTTTTTTAGCGTCTTCCAATGGAATGGATTTGCATTTGCCGTCATACACAATTGGTTGATTTAATGTCTTTTGCATATTCGATTTTTTTTCAAGTTCTTCTGATGTACAAAAACAATAATATGCTTTATTTTCTTCAACTAATATATCAGTATATTTTTTATATATATCAAGTCTGTCCGACTGAAAGTAAGGGCCAAGATCTCCGCCAACTTCAGGGCCTTCATCCCAATTTATGCCAAGCCATTTAAGCGAATTTATCGCCATGTCAACGGCTTCTTTAGTGCTTCTTTTTTGATCTGTATCTTCTATTCGAAGAACTAATGTACCACCAATCGATTTAGCGTAAAGCCAGTTAAATAATGCTGTTCTCGCATTTCCGATATGTAAAAAACCTGTAGGCGATGGTGCAAATCTTACTCTAATTTTATCCATAATGGTACTCCAGAATATATAATAATACGTATTTAATTGTATATTAAAAAGAAAAATATTTCAAATATAATTTATTATTTAGCGAATAGTATGCGAGGATTTATAATATCTATTTTCCAAAAATATATTTGTCGATATTTTTTAAATGAGTATTATAATCAGTGGCGAATGCATGTTTGCCTGTTCCGTCAGCTACAAAAAAGAAATAGTCGGTTTTCGCTGGGTTAATAGAAGCCTCAATAGCTTTTTTACCGCTATTCGCTATAGGCCCTGGAGGAAGCCCAGTCATTTTGTAGGTATTATAAGGATGAACTTTAAACAAATCTGCTCTTTTAATATTCGGTTTTGGTATCGCTTTTTTATTTTCTAAAACCATAGAATATATTGTTGTAGGGTCTGCTTGTAAACGCATATTTTTGTTTAGCCTATTGTAATATACAGAAGATATCATTCTAGGGTCATCACGACTACCCATTTCTTTTTCAACAATTGACGCCATAGTCAAAAGTTCATGAAGAGTGTAGCCCAT
>CAMQVF010000104.1 GCA_947038115.1 uncultured Spirochaetia bacterium | reverse complement strand
TAGGAAGACTTAAATTTATGTATTCACTTTTGCTTGCAATCATATATATTTCTTTTATTAGCTTAGGTTTGCCCGACTCAATTATCGGGGCATCTTGGCCTGTTATGTATAGAGAATTAAATGTCCCAATGTCTTATGCTGGTATAATTACAATGATTATCGCTGGCAGCACAATTATCTCGAGTCTAATGTCTAATAGAATGACTCGGAAATTTGGTGTTGGTTTAGTTACTTCAATTAGTGTTTTAATGACAGCTATTGCTATATTTGGTTTTTCAATGTCGCATTCTTTTTATATGCTTTGCTTATTTGCTATTCCTTATGGACTTGGTGCGGGTGCAGTAGATGCCGCATTAAATAATTATGTATCTCTTTATTACAAAGCGTCTCACATGAGTTGGTTACATTGTTTTTGGGGTGTGGGTGCGATGATCAGCCCATATATTATGAGCTATTATCTAACAAGAGGCTTTGATTATAATAATGGCTATCGTTTTGTTTCATTCATACAAATAGGTCTTGTCGCTATTCTTTTTATTAGTCTCCCACTTTGGAGAAAAAAAGAAACAAAATCTCTAAATGATGCTATCAATTACAAACATTTAACTTTAATAGAAGCTATGAATATCAAAGGTGTCAAACTGGTTATAGTAACTTTTTTTGCATACTGTGCACTTGAAAGCACAACAGGATTATGGGCGAGTAGTTATCTTGTCGAACATTATAATATGTCTGAAGAATTGGCTGCCAAATATGCATCTTTCTTTTTCTTTGGAATAACATTAGGACGCTTCCTCTGTGGATTTATTACTAATAAAGTCGGAGATAGAAAGCTCATTCAATATGGCATAATGATATGTATTTTAGGTATTACTTGTTTAATCTTACCTGTGAATAATCACACTTTATCATTAATCGGGCTGATTGTTATTGGATTTGGTTGTGCCCCAATTTACCCATCAATTATTCATTCGACACCATCAAACTTTGGCAAAGAAAATTCACAAGCAATCATCGGGCTTCAAATGGCTAGTGCATATACAGGGAGCACATTTATGCCCCCTATATTTGGATTAATTGTCGCACATCTAAATATTGGTTTATATCCATTCTATTTGCTAGCTTTTGCAATACTTATGCTCTTCATGTCACAAAAACTAAATAAAATATTTTTAGAAAAGAATAAATAAAAACAATACTTTTAAAATAAAGCACAAAAAAATGGGCACCCAGTTAAAAGCACCCATTTGATATATTATTCTTAATTTTTATTATTTAATTTACATAAGTAATATTTTCCAAATCAAAGCCTTTATCTTTAAAATTGCCCACATTAACAATATGAGTAGTGAGTTTAATATTCTCTGTAGGCACTGTCATAAATGCACTATTCCCTAATTTTAGCAAGTCAGACTCTGTCGCAATAGTCATCTCAATCAAAGCTTCGCAGCCAAAAAATACCATATCCGAAATATCTGTAACTTTAGGAATAGTAATACTTGACAAAGTCTTACAACCATAAAATGCCATAACTCCAATAGTTTTAACTTGAGGAAAATTAAGAGTAGTCAAAGCAGTGCAATTATGAAATGCAGAATATCCAATAGTTCTAACTTGAGGAAAATTAAGAGTAGTCAAAGCTGTAAAAGCAAAAAATGCACTTTCTCCGATATCTGTAGCTTCAACAGCACTCACCGAAACGACACTTTTAATAGAATCTAAATCGCTAATATAAAATGCATTATTAGGTATTTTTTTAATATTTGGAAACTCTAGTTTAATTTCACGACCTATTGCAGTTTTCAAAAAGTTTTTTAGATCATTAAATTCGCTTGCTGTCGGAGCACCGCTATTTGTAATTACCCAAAGATTTTCTGTTGGTAAAATGCTTGGAACTGTAGCAAGCGAAAATTCCAAACTAGGCTCATCAGGTATAATAGGCACAGAAGGAACAATAGGAATACCAGGTATAGAATTATCAGGGTCAATAATAGGATTATCAGGATCAATAACAGGTTTATTGTCTGTAATAGGTTTGTTATTAGAAATAGGTTTGTTAAAATAGCCAGAATTAGATGAACAACTTAAAAATAATAATGAAATAGAAAAAATTAAAAAAGCAAACCTCAATTTAGAATTCCAAAAAATAGATGTTTTATGCATAAGATAGCCCTTTTAATATATTATAATTATGGCATATTATACAATTTTTTTATCAAATGTAAACATATTTATTTAAAAACTTTTTAAATATTCGGCGACTTCTGGCTCATTTCTAAATCTAGCGATCCTTGATGCTGTGAATCCGTTTTCAGTTTCATCTTCAATATTAGCCCCGTTTTTTACAAGGATATTTACTACCAAAAGTAAAACTGATATTATAGTTTATACAATAACTTATTTCACTGTTTCATTTAATATCAACTATACAAATACATTATATAATTAATTAATTTAATTGCAAAAAAAAATTGACTAATTACAAATAGATATATAGAATGGATACTTATAAGTTTAATTGTGGAGATTAACGGTGAGTATATTATATTCGTTTATTTTTGGTGAAAAATTATTTCAAAAAGTTATTTTACTTGCTTCAATAATACTTGCAAGCTATTCTACAGCTCAAGCAATAGATGGCACATATGATGGCATTAATGTTCCAAATGGCTGGTTCATTAATGATGATGTTACGGGTTTTCCAAAAAGCTTACATGCGGGATCCAGTTCTACTTCAGGAAACACTTTAACCATTACAGGTGGAAATATTACGGGAAGTGTTTTTGGTGGATGGTCTACTACTGGGGATGCTAATAACAACACAGTTATATTAAATAGTTCAGGCTTGAATTTGAATACTATATATGGTGGTAACACTACTGGTACTGGAGATGTCCGCACAGGTAATCGCTTAATTCTAAAAAATAAAGCCACAGTTGGTGATATACGCAATTTTGAATATTATGAATTTTATATGAATAAAGCCACCGATGATGCCCTCTTAACAATTAATGGTAATATCGATATTGGGCAGAATGCACATTTTTCTGTTAATATCGCTGACGGTAGTGAAAAAATAGAAATAGGCGACCAAATTAATCTTATGAAGATAAATGGAATTTTTAGTGGAAATACCGAGTCTATCTTCGCTCATGAAAGTATATCATTAATTCACGGTGTTGATGGATATTACGATGCTTCAACAGGCACTTATGGTGGGAAGATAACATCAACAAAAATGAACCCAATGTCAATAACTTTTCCTGACTCAAGACTAGCCTCTTTCGCTTTTATGAATCAAGCTAATAATTTGATATTTGGTCAAGGTGTCGCTAGTGCAATTAATGCCGCCGCAACAAAACCTGCACAATGGGCAATTTTTGGCGTAATCTCTGGAGTATTTTCAGGCTATGACACATATATGGACGACATTACTGGCAACACTACTTTTGGTGGCCCATCATTTATGGTTGGTGGCGCAAAACTTATACCTGTAAAAACTGGTGAATTACTAGCAGGTGCATATTTGGAAACTGGCATAGGCTTTATTGAGTCTGATATTAACACGAGTGTAGGTGCAATCAACACAGAAGGCAATGCGAATTTTTATGGTGCTGGTGCGATTGTCCGTTATGCGATGGATAATGGTTTGTATACTGAAGGATTTTTTCGTTTAGGTGCATTGAATAACAGCATACAATCTAAAAATGCAAATATTGAACATGATTCAACATCAATGTATTTGGGCTCAGGCATAAACCTTGGCTATGAAATTGATTTATATGATGACCGTGATATGTTCGATTTTTACACTAGCTACACATGGTCACATTTAATTGGAACAGATATGATTATTGATGGGCAAGGTTATAATTTTGACGCCAT
>CAMQVF010000103.1 GCA_947038115.1 uncultured Spirochaetia bacterium | reverse complement strand
TCTAGTCATTCAAACTTTATATCATCCAAGACTTTCAAATAACTTCAGTAATACTAATAGATGAATGCTTTAATAATTCTTTCAAAGCATTCATCTATTAGTATCTTTGTAAAATGATACCAAAGGTATGTAAAGCGACAGCAAGCAAATGCTTTATATCATGCTCTGAGTAAAAAGCATTTATAAATAACCAATTTAAATATAATTGAAATATAGATATTATTGTATAATATTTAAAAGAGGAGATATCCGCATGTGCCAGTGGCACTTCCTTCGGTCGCATATTTTTTATGGTGAATATGAGGCTTCAATTGCGATCGATGGCGAAATGCTTGCTGGAAATCTGCCACAAAAACAGTATAAAATGGTTGTGGGTTGGCTTGCTTTACATGAAGAAGAAGTCTATTTTGCGTGGAATAATGCCGTGCAAGGTAAGCCGTTTGAAAAAATCAAACCATTGCAATAGGAAACATTATGAAAATAATTGATGGCATAGTTTATGCTCAAAAAGAAGTTGATATTATAAAAGTTGTAAGCGTAAAAGCATTAGACAACAAAATACTTTTAATAAGCTTTAATAATAATAAAGAGCGTTTATTCGATTTCAGTGACTTGCTAGACATGCCCACTTTCGAGGCATTAAAAGATGATGATATTTTCAAAAATTGTAAAATAGAAAATGGTATTATCACTTGGCTCAATGGCAGTATCGATATTGCGACTGACACAGTTTATGAAAAAAGTTTCGACTATAGTTTTATAAGTGAGTAGAAATGGCCTTCTATTACGATAAGATATATTATCGTAATACTTTAATTTAATTACCATCAGTATTGAACTTTCCAAAGCCTGTACTACTTTAAATACTCCGTAGTGGTTGTATTTTACTTGTAGATAAAAAATTATTGATATGATAAAATAATGGTTAACTTTTTGTATAGGAGAGAAATTATATATGAAAAAATATGACGGATTCATATATGGGAATGGACTTTCTCTAAACTTACTTCATCACCTAAAACCATTAATTGATACAAAAAAACAATATCTATTAAATATAGATGATTTTTTAAAAGCATTTATTTCAAAAGAGCTAAACCCAAGAGAAGAAAATAAATTATTTTCATTGGCATATAAATCTAAAACTATCGAAAATCAAAAATATTTTGAGATGATGAGAAATGAAATAAAAAAATATTATAATATCCATGATGCCAATATTGAGTATTGGTTAGGAGTAGATTTATTTCGTGAAAAAGATTGTGGTTATAATTTTGGTCTTATAAAAACTATCTTCCCTATGCTATATAATATTTGGCATGAAATTTTACTTGATTATCTTTTATATAGTAAATTAGACGAGGCTATATTAAACTTTGAAAATTCTGTATTATCGATTTTTGATGAACACCCTATAATATTTACAACTAATTTTGATAGATTTACAGATGGTTTAAAACCAAAACACCTACATGGAATATTTATTTCCAATATAAAAAAGTTAGAAGAATTGATACTGATACATAAAAATAAAAATGAATTTCTTTATAAGTGTATATGGGGATGGAATGGTATAGGAAAACTTAATTTTATAAATGAAATAAAAGCAGTAGATGGATATGAAAAGTATTTTGATTTTGACTTTTTCTTTAGCAAGGACTTAAAAATAAATAATCTTTTAATTTATGGTATTGGATTTCAAAAATCTGGCTATTTAAATGAAATATCACAGGTTATGCCAAAATATAAAAAACCCACCATAGGTGGAATAATTGATGAACATATCTTAGTTAGACTAAAAGCATTACAACAACAAGGGTTGCTACATAATATTACTTTTGCCTACTACTCCGAAAATGATTTAGAATACTATAAATCACTTGCTGAGTCTGAGTATTTTAATTTACAAAATGTAGAATATTTATCTACAGATAATTTTAATTTTTCTATATAGATATGGAGTAATTATGGCATAATAATCTAATGATAAGACATATTATCGTAATAACCGCATAGAATATAGCTTCACCAAAATCTAATAGTTTTTGTGATATGAATGTTAAGATGTAAATAAAATACCCCAGCATAATTATATACTGAGGCATTTATACTAGAAAAATATTTTGTCAGTTATAAAAAATATAAAAGACCTAGAGGGCAACTTTCATACCAAGTCCAACAAAATGTGACATATCATCATTATTATCATATTGGAAAGTATAATCTGTATATACCATAAGATAGTCCATTTTATAAGATAAATTAAAATTGACATCGAATATACTTACGTCATGATTTTGAATAATACTATTATCAATTTGCTGTCCTGTAGTTATATCATCAAGTATCCATGATGTTTTTAATCCAGTATCATAGACAGGAATATTTCCATTTAAACGTATTGAAGGAGTTATTGTATGAATTTCTTTTACATTGAAATCATAAGACAAAGCAAAACCAACTGGGATATAAACAGTATGTTTACTACCTTCACCAGTTTCAAATACTACATTATCACCAAGTTTTGTATCTAATTTTGGATGATAGTAGAAAGCATAATTGAATGTTACAAATGGAGAGAAAAATAATTCTTTGACAAAATTAAAGTCATAAGCAAAATCTAGCCCAACATTAACTCCATGTGCTAAAAAGTCTGTTTTATATCCATTTCCCAAATTCTTTAAAACCTCATTTTGCATTCCTAAATAAAATGCAGATAATGTACTTCTAAATTTATCATAGCCTACATTATAATATAGACCGCCTGTGTAATATATAGAATCATTTTCTACATCGCTATAGTCGCCTGTTGATTTTGTTTCTGTATAGCCAGCACCACCGATAACACCGATGTCACTAGTTACAGTTGTTGTTGGAAGAGCGATATCAAAATATATTAGACCACCAAAACTCATGAGCTCACTACCGAGATTCATATTGTTTTCTTTATCAAAAGATTCATTAAATAAAAACAAAGGTGTAATACCAATATCTATAGGTATATTAGATTTTTCTAGTCTCTTCTCCATTACTCCTTGTCTATTATTAATTCCATATAATATTTGCTGATTTATCGCACTACCAATAACATCATAAGCATGTAAACTTCCAGCAGATTTTGCGAGATGGCTTAATGTTGTAAAATGCTTTTCAGCTTCACCAGCATTGCCACCGCGAAGAATTGTTTCAAGCAATGGATTGCCACCCATATATTGATCAATAGTACTCATTAGCCCACTATCTAAATTTGGCATAACATCAGCAGCATAATATCTTCCAACATCAACAGTTGCCGAATCATATGTAATTGCTCTAGTACTAGGATTACTATCTACAAGTTGAGCATTGCCAGCATATAGCAAAATATGTGAATCATCATATCCTATATTAAGGTTCCCAATATTTATATTTTGCACATTTTCAATAATCTTAAAAGTTTCTGTATCCCCTGCTTTTATATATGAGCCAGGAGCTATAGTTATTTTTTCTTGTGTATTTATATTAACAGTTGTATTTGCTCCATTGCCTACAATAATAGGAACACCATCTTTAATAACTACATTGAATAAAACACCATCTGCCACATTAAATGAACTATTAGCACCATTTAATTTTATCTGCGCATTATCACCCATATTAAATGTGCCTGTATTTATATTTATATCTGTATTATCAGAATCAAATACACTACTACTGTATAAATTCCAAGTTCCTGCTCATGTTTTATTTATTGCAAGAGAATTTAGATTAGCAGAGGACTTCATACCATCAAACATATCTAATGTTCCACTATCGTCTGTGTTTACATTAAATACTGTATCAATATTTCCATCAAAATATATTGAATTGTCACCACTACTATCTGTGTTATTGCTAAATGTAGAAGTATTACCACTTGTTACATTAAAGTTTATATTAGTAGAATCACTAATATACATAGCCCCACCATCACTACTCGCTGTATTTCCGATAAAGCTTGTATCCGTAAATGTTAATATATCAGAATTAGTAATATATATAGCTCCACCATTATTACCTGCGGTATTTCCAGTAAAT
>CAMQVF010000102.1 GCA_947038115.1 uncultured Spirochaetia bacterium | reverse complement strand
GTGCTTCTTCGGCGCATGCTATGGGTTTGGGTTTCAAGCATATTAAAGATAATGAAGCGGACCTCATGGTTGTTGGTGGTGGAGAGGCTGCATTGAATGCACTTACGATTTCTGGGTTCAACAATGCACGGGCTCTTTCAACAAGAAATGATGATCCTTCAACTGCTAGTCGTCCTTTCGACAAGGGTAGAGATGGTTTTGTAATTGCTGAAGGTGCCGGTATATTGGTGCTAGAAGAGTATGAACATGCGAAAAAGCGTGGTGCTGAAATTTTGGCTGAGATGGTGGGCTTCGGGTTTACATGTGATGCGAATCATATTACAGCTCCATTAGAAGATGGTGCTATGGGTGCTCGTGCTATGTCATTAGCTATGGCATCGGGTAAAATTAATCCTGAACAAGTCGACTATGTGAACACTCATGGAACTTCTACACCTGTAGGCGATGTCGCTGAAACTAAGGCTATTAAACTTGCTTTGGGTGATAGAGCAAAAACTGTGAAAATAAACTCAACTAAAAGTATGACTGGACATACTTTGGGTGCTGCTGGTGCTTTAGAAATTATAGCATCAATTATGAGTATTAAAGATAAAAAGTTACATCCAACGATTAACATTTTCGAGCAAGATCCTCTATGTGATCTAGACTGTGTGCCGAATACGGCTATCGATTATGAAGTTAATTATGCCATAAGCAATTCACTTGGATTTGGCGGACATAATGCTTCGATTTTGATAAAGAAAATATAAATCAATTATGTATTATAAATAGCATCTCTTTTAGTCATTTATACTATAAGGGATGCTTTTTTGTGCATTTTGTTTTGATTAGTCTGTTGTTTTTTTATAGATTTTGTATAGAATTAAATCAAAGGATATAATTTATATGGAAAATGTTTTATTTGCGTTCTCGCTTACTTTAATGGCTGGGCTTGCGACTGGTATTGGTAGTCTTATAGCTTTACTTACAAAAAATCAAAGTAAAAAATTCTTATCGGGGAGTTTAGGCTTTTCGGCAGGTGTTATGATATATGTTTCATTGGTAGAAATTTTCCCGAAAGCGAGAATATCTCTCACTGAGGCGACTAATTCAACGACTGGATATTGGATTACTGTGGCATCATTTTTTGGCGGTATTGCATTCATCGCTATTATCGATAACTTGATACCGAAATCGCATAATCCACATGAAATTAGAAGTGAAGGTCAAACTAAAGAAGAGTTTAAAGACGCTCAAGATAAAAAGAAATTGCTACAAATGGGGCTTTTTACGGCACTTGCGATAGCGATTCACAATTTACCAGAAGGACTCGCAACTTTTATTAGTGGACTTCATGATCCAAAAGTGGCTATTCCTGTGGCGATTGCGATTGCTATACATAATATTCCTGAGGGTATTGCGGTGTCTGTGCCAATTTATTATGCAACGGGAAGTAAAAAGAAGGCTTTTTTATATTCGTTTTTGTCTGGATTAGCAGAGCCTATCGGTGCAATTTTAGGTTTCACTATTTTAAAACCATTTATTAATGATTTCACATTTGGAATTGTTTTTGCGGCAGTTGCGGGTATTATGGTATTTATATCACTCGATGAGCTTTTGCCTACGGCTGAAGAATATGGCGAGCATCATTTGGCGGTTTATGGATTGATTGGCGGAATGGCTGTTATGGCTTTGAGTTTACTTTTAGCATTATAAAATTATAGGTTATTGTATTTATGGATAAAAAATTAGTTGATATCGACTCTAAATATTTAAGGTATAAAAATATATTAGCAATTCCTTCTATACATTCACGTGTCTATTTTTCTTTATGCGTGAGGGAGGCTTTCGAGACTTTTAAACCGACGGCTATTTTAATTGAGCAGCCTTTAAATTTCACTCTTAAATTGCGTGAGAGTGTGAGTAGGTTGCCATTTATAAGCATGATAAGCCGTGAGGTTAATAATGAGGCAGTTTTTATCCCCATTGATCCTTGTGATTCTATAATTGAAGGTGTGCGATTAGCTATTGATAATGAAATTCCGTTTTTTGGAATTGATAAAGACGAAACGGCATTCCCATCAAATTCTCATTATCTTATGCCTGATGATTATTTGCTTACAAAAATTGGGCTTGAGCAGTTTTATGTCGAAGTTCTTAATAGATATTCTTTGGTTCAGGAAGATACTGACAAGGAAAGAGAATATCACATGGCATATAAAATTAATCAATTGTCGAAAGAGTATGATAATATTTTGGTTATTGTTGGGCTTTCACATTGGGGGAATATTTTAGAGCTACTTAAAAAAGATATATTTGATGAGCCTATCGAAGAGTTTGATGAATATGGCGAGTATAATGTTTATAATATTCATAAAGATTCTAATAATAAAATTCTCGGCGAAATGCCTTTTATAACTTATATGTATGAGCTTTTTCGTAATAATGAGCTTGAAAGTTTTGATAAACAATTTTGTGTCGAGACGATATTTAGAGAGGCGTATAAAAAATATAAATTACCGATATCGCCAAGTCAGCTTAGTAAAATGATGGTTTATTTGAGAAATCTATGTCTTCTTGAAAATTATATTATGCCTGACGCCATTGACATGCTCACGGCTTCTAAGTGTATGGTTAATAATGACTATGCCCTTGAGGTGATGGACGCAATTCATTATTATCCTTATTATACTGATGAGGATGATAGATATGAAACAATAAAACTTAATAAAAATCCAAACACTGATAAACTTGAGGGTTTGCTTAAAACTAAAAAAATAAACTTGAATAGATATGACAATGTTTGGAAGACTTCACTAAAGAAAATTAAGGTGACAACTCGTCCAAAAGAGAAGTATGACGGCGAGTGGAAAGATGAATGGAATAATCGAAATAATTTATTGTCTCATGTTCCTGAAGATACTTTGATGGAAAATCATATGGATCTTTTAAGAGAAAAAATAAAGAACATGCTTACAAAAGATAAAATGCGAATCGAGCCATTTACGACAAGTCTAAAAGATGGAATCGACATGCGTGAAACGATTAAAAATTATTATAAAAAAGAAGTTTATGTAAAAGAGTATCCAAAACTTAAAGGTGAAATTGGGCATATGGTCGTTATTTTTGATGATGAGCATGATGCTGATTATGACTGGAATATTGTCTGGTATAGTGAAGCTCATGATGACAGTGATTTAATTTTATATGCGACAGAGCCCGGTCTTAATTTAGTAGGACCCGGTATTTCAAAATGTAACTTCGGCGGTTATACCTCTTTAATGCCACCACAAGGCCCTCATGACGTGTGGGATGAGTATGAGATGCTTAAGTCATCGGGTTATGTTCAAAGTTACTCTGACCTGCTTTTATACACGGCTATTATATATTCGGAAGATAAATATATAGGTTTTATCGCGCCTAAAAAGCCATCAGATATTCTTAATAATTTTGCAAAACAAAAAGGTGTCGAGATAATATTTGTGCCACTCACAACATTTTCAAGTGAGACATTAAGAAAGCTTAGGCATTTTCATGTGTTGGGAAATAAAAGGCTTCGAAGTATTGCTAAAGATTATATAATTTAATTATAAGTTTCAAGCACTTTGTCTTTTATCGAATCTAATCTTCTAAATGGAATATTAGCGATTGAACCTTCAGCGCCTATGAACTCATTATAATTTCCATCTACTAGAAATATAACTTCATCAATATTTTCAAATTGTGTAACAGTGTAGACAATCTGATAAAGTTGAACAAGCATTCCTTCGTCGCCTAGTGGATTATATTCAAAGTCTGAGCTAAAGTTTAGATATAAAGTGTTATTTTCTCTAAAAACATCGAGAAGTTTTGCAGTTCGTGGAATTACACTTATTATATTATTTTCATTTTCTTTATCGCTAGCACCATCTAAAAGCGAGAGTAAAATATCTTCAAGGGTATAATTGCTTCTTAAATTTCTTTCTTTAAATATCAAAGTTATAGTTCCAAGTTCATCATTATATTCTGCCAAAAATATACCCGGGTTTTGATTTTTATTTAAAACACGTCCAATATTTTTTTGTGGAGCATTTCTAGCCGTTTGTGGAG
>CAMQVF010000101.1 GCA_947038115.1 uncultured Spirochaetia bacterium | reverse complement strand
GTCTCGGTTGGAATAGTATAAAGATGTAGAGGGGCAGGAATTGTAAACGGAGGTGGATCAGGAAAGCCTCCATCGTATACTATATCAAGACCATCACCCGCATGTTTTGTAGTCCATGGATTAGTTGGCTTTCTAAGTTTACTAATAAAATCGGCTGGCTTTTCACCCTCTGACCATGCAAAACCATACTCTGCGTAAAATGGTTCAGTCATCAAGTTAATTAACCCAAGCGTACTATTCGTATCGATTATATCATTCGTATTTCCACCATCGACTATGCTATTATCACTACCATGAATAATAATATAAGATTCGCATCCTGATAATATTAAAATAAAGATTAAACACATAGTAATCTTAATTAAATTTTTCATAACACCTCGCAATAATCTTCTCATTATAGACTCAATTAGACTAGACTATATTATAACTATCTTACTTTATTTGTCAATATAAATAAATTATTTTATAATATTAATACATGCAACTTTATGTGAATCTGTTATATTTTGAAAATCAATATCATAATTTTTGCACTCTTCTTTAGAAATTAAACATCTACTAAAAAAAGCACAACCAATCGAAACATCATGCGAGTTTGAAGTTGATTCTTTAATGGATATTTCTTTTATATCTGAAGTGCTATTAAAGTCAATTTTAGGAACTGCCTCAATCAAAGCTTTTGTATATGGATGTTTTGGATTGTCTATTATCTCATCACTTTTACCTATCTCAACAATTTTACCCAAATACATTACAGCAATTGTGTCGGCAAAATATTTAGCAGTTGATAAATCATGCGTAATATATAAAAAGCTAATATTTTTTTTATTTCTAAGTTCTTTAAGCATATAAAGTATTTCGGCACGAGTTGATAAATCAATCATCGACACTGGCTCATCGGCGATAATAAGTTTAGGATTTAGAATTAAACTTCTAGCAGTGGCGACTCTCTGCCTTTGCCCACCTGAAAGCATATGAGGATACCTGTATAAAAATTCTTTGTTGGTACTTATTTTTACACTATCTAATGCATCCATTATTTTATCTTCATATTCACTTTTACTAAGCTCAATTTTATGTATTTTTAATGGCTCAAGCAGAACATCTTTAATCTTAAACCGTGGATTCATCGATGCATAAGGGTCTTGAAATATCATCTGCACATCCGATCGATACGCCAACAATTCATCTTTATTTATATTATTAATAAGTTTATCATTGAAATAAATATTACCGCCATCTATATTTATAAGTTTCATCAAAGCCTTAGCGACAGTAGTTTTACCACTACCAGACTCTCCTATTAATGCGAAAATCTCACCCTCGTTAATGTTGAAAGATATATCATTAATAGCTTTAACTGGTTTTAGCTTTTTCGAATTCATAATCGAAGAAATTAAATTGCTATGTGGATAGAAATATTTTTTCAGATTCTCTATTTTTACTATTGTCTTATTGTTCATATAAAAACTCTAACCTCTTAAATGGCATGCACAAAAGTGCTTATTTTCAATCTCTTTGATAACTGGCGCTACATTTTCACATTTATCAATACGCTTATCACATCTTTCGTAGAATCGGCATCCTGTAAAATTCAAAGTAAGATCAGGCGGTGAACCTTCAATAAAATCGAGAGTTTGCGAATTAGAATTAATATTCGGTGTCGCCTTAAGTAATTTTTCAGTATATGGATGTTTAGCATTCGAGTATATATTTTTTCTTGACGCAAGCTCGATAATTTCACCCGCATACATTACAGCAATTTTATCAGACACTTCATATTCTAAAGCTAAATCATGTGTGATAAAAATAAATGATAGATTAAATTCTTTTTTTAATTTTTTAAGTAAATTAATTATCTGTGCTTGAACAATTACATCCAATGCAGTTGTCGGCTCATCAAGTATTATAAGTTTTGGTTTAAGAAATAACGCCATAGCAATAACAGCTCTTTGCTTCATGCCACCAGACATTTCATGTGGATACATATTAAAAACACTTTCACTAAGCCCAACATATTCTAAATATTCTATAATAAGATTTTTAGACTTTATTTTATCCATACTCATATGCTCATTTAAAGTTTCGAGCATTTGTTTGCCAATTGTGTCAACGGGAATTAGACAATTCATCGCACCCTGAAACACCATCGATATTTTGCTAAACCGAATATTTTTTCTAATATAATCTTCTTTTAAAGATATAATATTTTCACCCTCAAAAAGTATAGAACCACCTTCAAACCTACCGGGACTAGAAGGCATGCAAAGAAGTGATGTTGCAAGGCTAGTTTTTCCACAACCAGACTCACCGACCACTCCTAAAGTCTCGCCATATTCAATATTAAAACTTATATTATCAATCGCTCTAACTTTTTCATTATTCGATATATGATAAAACATAGATAAATTTTTAACTTCAAGTAAATAAGCCATAATAGTCGATTACCTCACCTTAAGTTTTGGATGTAATATTTTATCAAGCGCAAAGCCAACAAAAGCAAATGACATTCCAAGTATTGCTATAAAAATCCCCGGCGGAATAATCCACCACCATAGCCCTGAAAGTAAAGCTGAGCCCTTCATGGCATCATGCAAAATTTGCCCCCATGTAACAATTGTCGCATCACCAAGCCCCAAAAGTGACAGCGATGATTCATAAATTATAAATGCGGGTACTGCCAACGCCATTGATGAAAATGAAAATGGAAGTAAAAGTGGTGCTAGATGAGTAAGAATTATACGAGTATGACTTGCGCCCAATGCCCGTGAAGCCTCGATATAAACCTCTTCTTTCATCTGCATAGCCATAGAACGCACTGTCATTACTGCCCCAGTCCATGAGAAAAAAATCATGAGCGATATAATAACCCAAATCGATGGTTTAAAAACAGCGGCTAAAACTATCATTATAGGAAGTGTTGGAATGCCTACAAATATCTGAAAAATAAATTGCATTATCGCATCAACTTTCCCACCAAAATAAGCCGAGATAATTCCATACATCACACCAAATATGACGGCGAAAAAACTTGTAATCATGCCAATAAACAAAGCCCATTTAAGCCCAACTATCAGCCCTGAAAATATATCACGTTTCATATTATCAGTTCCCATAAGTCCTGAAACTGAACCTACAATTACAAAATAAGGATTCTCGATATTTTTAAGCTTCGAATTATCGGTGAATGAACTAGTTACTGTGAAAATATATTCTCCTTTTAACGGAGTAAATTTTGTAGCCATTTCATCATCGCTTACATTAAATAATATAGAAATTGGATTTGTATTTATATCTATTCTATTTCTAAAAAGCCTTGATACATTTTCTCTATAAAATCTAAAAATTCTATTTTTCGCATCATTAAATAATGAAACACGTAAATCGCTATTATCTAGATTCGCATAAAAATTATCGACTAAATTAATTTCTTTTTTGTCGGGTCGTAAAACATTAATTTTAAGCGAAACATCTCCACTCGATATCGAATGATAAATTATATTGAGCGGTGATAAATCGGCCTCATAATTATAATAAAATTTTGTTATAATTTGATTATCATTAGTTACAACACTTATAGGCATAATTTTTTCAGTTACTTGTGCCTTTTCACTTTTAAAAAAGTTAACCCATACAGGTGGTGCAGAAACTGCATTATCTTGCCAATAATTTATATCACGCCATCTACTTGAAGCCTCTTTATATGGAATAATAAAACTTTCAAATATAATTATTAAAATACATGCGAGTAAAATAAAAAGCCCGACAAGCCCTGCTTTATTTTGTTTAAATTCATTAAAAAAGTCAATGACACCAGAGAGCATATTAAAAGATTTCACTAAAGTCTACCCCCTGTTTTTATTCTAGGATCTAAAAATCCGTATGATAAATCAAGCAATACTAACCCCAATTGATATAAAGCAGTAGTCACCGCAAGGTTCGCCATAAGCACTGGAATATCATTTTGCTGAACGGCTATCCAATATAAATTCCCAAGCCCAGCCCAAGAAAATATACCCTCAAATATGATTGAACCTGAAATTGATCCTAAAAGACCCAAAAGACTTATTGTAATAATTGGCGGTGCAGAACATCTTAAAGTATGAGAGAATAAAACTT
>CAMQVF010000100.1 GCA_947038115.1 uncultured Spirochaetia bacterium | reverse complement strand
GCGGTTTCTAAATAGAGATTTAAATAATCAGTATGATAAAAAATACTATGAGAGAGTAGAAATTCAAAATAATGATACCATACGTGGCAAAACATTTGATTGGATGTTTGATAAAACTATGTGGAAATACCAGTATAATTTTAATTGGCTAAACTTCCCTATTGTTCAATACCCTCAAGATGTTCTAGCTTTTCAAGAATTAATATGGCATGCAAAGCCCGATTTAATTATCGAAACTGGTGTATCGCAAGGTGGCTCTGTAATGTTTAGTGCATCCATTCTTGCTATGATAGAATATGAAGAGGCTTATAAAAATAATACACTTCTCGATCCAAACAATCCAAATAGAATGGTTTTAGGCATCGATATTTTTTTAGAAGAACATACAAAAAAAGAATTGGAAAATAATGCTTTATCTAAAAGAATAAAAATTCTTAATGGCTCTTCTACCGATGAGAGTATTATCAAACAAGTTCATGAATATTCTAAAAACTTTAATAATATTATGGTGTTCCTCGATTCTGACCATAGATGCAAACATGTTTTGGAAGAACTTAATAATTATGCATCACTAGTTACCATTGGAAATTATTGCATTGTAGGCGACACAATTGTTGAATATATGCCTGAAGGTGCTTATGTTAGCAGAGGTTGGGGACGTGGAAATAATCCTAAAAATGCAGTTGATTTATATTTAAAAGAAAATGACTTATTTGAAATTGATGAGACTATACAAAATAAATTATTAATAACATCATGTATCAATGGTTTTCTAAAAAGAGTAAAATAGTAGTTAAATACTAGATTAAATAAATAATATATTGTATAATGAAATTTAATAAACCAGTTTAAAGAGTCTATAAATCTATGAATAGTTTTAAAAAAGAATTAATATATCCAGCCATTTTTTTCGTGCTATCTGTCCTATTTTTCTACACAAACTTAACATTTTCCTATCTACAAATGGGTGATGTCTTGCTTTGGGATATAAATTATATAAAAAGTGCCATAGCTAACAAAACTCCATATTTTTGGAATGACGCATATTTCATCACACAATCGCTTGCTACTGTAAGTCTTCACCCGAAAAGTTTACTTATAATGCTTTTACCCGTGCATATTTATCCACAAGCAACAGTAATATTTCATATTTTCATTATGGGCTATTCTTTCTTTTTATTTTTACGAGAAAAAAGCTTAAATATGCCCGCAATATTTTTTGGTGCTGTCGCTTTAATGTTTAGTAATTCTATAGTTACTTTAATTTTACCGGGGCATTTAGGTAAATTTGAAACTTATGCATATTTTCCGCTTGTATTATTTTTTCTTTCTCGTGCCATGAAATATGAAAAAAATATTTATTTCCTTTTCACAGGTGGTGCTTTGGGCATTGCTTTTCTTGGCGGAGCTTTAGATGTCGCTATGTATTTCTCGCTTTTTTTGGCATTCTACTTTTTATTTTTATTATATCAAAAAAAAGATAGCTTGAAAATATTAGATTATATCAAGCAAAAATATAGAAGTATTTTAATATTATGTCTTAAATTTACTTTTGTAGCTTTGTTTTCATTTTTAATGTCTATACAAATTATAATGACAACCAGAAGCACTCAAGAACAAGGGGCTGCTGGCGTTACAAATAAAAAAGAATTATGGGGTTGGGCTACAAGGTGGTCATTTCCTCCTGAAGAAGTTTTAGGTTTTTTCATACCTGGATTATTTGGTAATTACTCGGGTGATAAAGAAGCTCCATATTGGGGACGAATAGCTAATATGCCGGGGGAACCTAGCACTTCTAATTTCTCTTTGACATCTGTGAATATTGGCGTTATCACTTTCATAAGCATAATAATCGCATTATTCTTGAAGCGAAAAAAATATAAAGAGAAAAACTTCTGGATTGCTAGTGCGTTATTTTTTCTTGTAGCTAGTTTCGGTCGTTATTTTCCTGCAATATATGGATTATTATTTCAAATACCAATATTTCAAGATGCTAGAAACCCGAATAAATTTATAGAAATTATACCAATTCCATTCGCCGTTCTATCCGCATTTGGATTCGATTATTTAAGTAAAGTTATTAAAGCTAAAGAAAATAATAATTTAATAAATTTTTTATCAGAAGAAGAGAATAATTATAAATATATAGAAAAAGTTAGAATAGCTATTTATGCAATAACTGCCTTGTCTTTAGTCGCTTTCATATTGACATTCTTAGCTAAAGATTTTGTGTATTCTATATTTTTGCCTGAATGGAAAGCAGAGAACGCTCTAAAAATTGCGAGTTCTATCAATATGTCATTCTTGCGTCTTTCTTTACTAATGAGCAGTATTTCGCTATTTATTAAAAATATTTTCTCACTTAAAGAAGACAATATAATTGATAAATATTTACCGCTAATTCCTTTTATGTTATTTTTAATATTCAGCATTTTTACAACAAATGGCATGGGTATTTTTATAATGGGTTCTATATTTATATTTGCTTATTTTATTATGACAAGTAAAAAAACGACATATTATAAAATTCTACCCTATGCTTTTATAGCAATGCTTATATTCGATTTATTTCAAAGTGCTAATCCTTATATTGTGAAAAGTGATAATGATGCGATGTATGAGAAAACTCCTATAGTTGACCATCTTTTGGCATCGGAAGGCAATAATAAAAATACAATGCCTATTCTTATTCCTTATTTATATCGCTACACTACGCATACAATGCCATATTATAATATTCCTTTAACTGATCCGCCTGCTATAAGTCGGCTTGATATTAATATAACAAAATTATTCAACAGCTTTCGAATTAATGATTATGTTGGGTATCAACCTCGTTTGATGGACTTGCTTGGAGTGCGTTTTATTTTATCACCCACATATTTGGATAATTCTATTTTATCGAATGAACTCACAAAATTAATAGAATATCAAGACGAATTTTCAGCCGCAGTATTATATGAACTTAATGGATTTAGAGATAGATTTGAATATACTTTAAACACAATTAATGCAAATAATTTTGATGAGGCTTTAATCGCTATAAAAAATGTAGACTTCAATTTAACTAATGATGTCGTTTTGTATGAAAATATAGAAATTAAAAATAATAATATAGAAGAAGAAAAAAGTTATAATATTAAAATAATTAGTGAAAATAAAAATGAGATAATATTAAACACTAAATCGAATAAAAACGGTTTATTAGTACTTAAGGAAATGTTTAATGAGAATTGGAGTGTCTATGTTGATGGTAAAAAAGAGAAAATACTAAAAGCAAATATCTTATTTAGAGGTGTTTATTTGAATGAAGGCGAGCATGAAGTCATCTTTAAACTTGAACCGAAAATGAGCTATTTTTACACAACGCTTGTTTGTTATATAATTTTACTAATTGCTGGTTTATTTTATATAGCTATTTACAAAAAGAAACTTAGAGGTTAATATAATACGAATAATGAAAGTAATAAAAAAATTATTAAATAAATTTTCTGATAAATATAATAATATAAGACCAATTGTTATAGAGAGAGCAACTATTGGTTTTATTGTATTCGGCGCTTTCATCTGTAGTTTTATCGCCATTTTTATTATAAGCGATATAATACTACAACCAGATATCGAAGCACTAGAGATTTATAAACCGACAATACCAACAAAAATTTATGATATAAATGGTGACGTGATATCTGAATTTTTTAATGAACAAAGAGAATTGGTGGAATATAATAACATACCGCCTGATCTTATCAACGCTGTAATTTCAATGGAAGATCAAAACTTTCTAAATCACTCAGGCATAGATATTATGGGGATTATGAGAGCGACTTTTGGTAACTTCATTTTAGGTAGAAGAATGAGAGGTGCATCAACCATCACCCAACAGGTGGCACGTGGAATTGTACTTAAATCGAGCGAAAGAACTATCATCAGAAAATTCAAAGAAATTTGGCTATCATTTCAAATAGAGCGAAGATACACCAAAGAAGAAATAATAACATTTTATTTTAATCAAATATATTTTGGACATTCGGTATATGGAGTTCAAGCGGCGAGTCGATTTTACTTCAACAAAAATGTTAATGAATTGAATTTATCAGAATCAGCCATATTAGCAACTCTACCCCCTTCGCCAAATTCTTACTCACCTATAAATAATCCAAACAACTCTATTCTAAGACATAAAGTCGTGTTTGATAGAATGATAGTTAGAGGTTTCATAACTAAACAAGAAGCCGACGAATCATTTAAAGAGTTTTGGTCTACATTCAGTGGAAAAATTGGACGACGTGGCTCAAGTGCCTACACGAGTTCTATCGACAGAGCTCCTTATGTAACTGAATATATTAGACGTATTTTAATTGACAAATATGGCGAAAAAATGTTAAAAGAAGACGGGCT
>CAMQVF010000099.1 GCA_947038115.1 uncultured Spirochaetia bacterium | reverse complement strand
TTATGGTTTTCCAGAGTCTTCCTTTGAGGCTGGAATGGAACTTAAGCCTGATGTTATAGCGGTTGACGCTGGTTCTACTGATCCTGGCCCATATTATCTTGGGTCTGGTAAATCTTTTACGGATAGAAATGCTGTAAAAAGAGACTTAGGTTATATGATTCCTGCGGGGCTTAAAAATAAAATTCCTGTAATTATAGGAACGGCTGGTGGTAGTGGTGCTGATAGCCATTTGCAGTGGAATGTTGATATTATTAAAGAAATAGCTAAAGAACAAGGTCTTAATTTTAAGATTGCTATTATTCATGCTCAAATTGACAAAGAAGTTGTGAGAGAAAAACTTAAAAATGGGCTTGTAACTCCACTTTATCCTGCACCTGAACTTACTGAAAGTGATATTTATAAGGCAGAAAATATTGTTGCACAAATGGGTGTCGAGCCTTTTATTAAAGCACTTGAATCAGGTGCTGATGTTATTGTTGCAGGTCGTGCTTATGATCCTTCTGTATTTGCGGCTTTTGCAATTATGAAAGGATATAACCCTGGGCTTGCTATTCACTTGGGTAAAATTCTTGAGTGTGCGGCAATTGCTTCAACTCCTGGTAGTGGTAGTGATTGTATGATTGGCTTTTTGGGTGAGGATTACTTCAAAATTAAGCCGTTGTCGCCATTAAGAAAATGTACTCCACTTTCTGTTGCAGCTCATACATTATATGAAAAGAGTAATCCTGAAAAACTTCCAGGCCCTGGTGGTATTCTTGACTTAACTGCTTGTTCTTTTGAGCAGTTTGATGAAAATACTACAATTGTCAAAGGCAGTAAATTTGTGCCTTCTGATAAATATACAGTAAAACTTGAAGGTGCTAAAAAAATGGGTTATAGAGCGGTTTCTATCGCTGCTTGTAAAGATCCTATTATGATTAAACAAATAGATGATATTATTGCTGAAGTTAAAAATAAAGTTAGTTCTAATTTCGAAAATTATGGAATTAAAAACTTCTTCTTAGATTTTAAAACTTATGGTAAAAATGGTGTTATGGCTATATTTAAAGATTTACCAACTAAAGTGAGTGAAGAGCTTTGTATTATAATTGAAGCAGTCGCTGCTACTCAAGAAGAAAGCAATACAATTTGTAGCTTCGCAAGATCTACTCTTTTGCACTATGGTTATGAAGGAAGAATTTCTACTGCTGGTAATTTAGCGTTTCCATTCTCACCTTCAGATTTTAGCGCTGGTGCTGTTTATGAATTTAATGTATATCATATAATGGAAATTGATGATCCTTGTGAATGCTTTCCTATTCATATAAAAGAAATGAAAAAAGGAGAATTAGTATGAAATTAATAGATATCGCACAAGTTATAAGAAGTAAAAATTCAGGCCCTTATGAGCTTACATTCGATATAATATTTAAAGAATATGAGACTTTTGAAAAGGTTTCTAAGGCAAATATTTTTAATAAAACTATGTTTGCAAAACTTTATAATATATCTGAAGCTGATATTATGGGTATTATTAGTTTTAAGCCAGCGAAGGCTATAAAAATTACTATTGTCCGCCCAATATCGTCTGGAGCTTTGGGTGAAACTGATGTATATGGTGCTCAACAGCATTTTCCTTTGCTTGGAATTGAATTCGATTTATAAAAATAATTGAACATTAATACTACTTGTAATAAATTAATTATGAGTAGTATTTTTTTAATCAAATAATTTTAGGACATATTAATATGTTTACCCTTTCTAATTATATCATCCTCATAGTTGGTTGTTCGCTAGCAGGTTTTGTCGATGCGGTTGCAGGCGGCGGGGGACTTATAAGCATACCAGCATATTTACTCACAGGCATTCCTACTCATTTTCTTTTGGGTACAAATAAATTTACATCTTTCCCCGGTGCTATGGTATCTGCCGCTACTTTTTTCAAAAATGGCAAGACTACTAAAAAATTAATGTTATTTTGTGTACCACTTGCGGGGCTTGGTGCTTTTTTAGGAGTTAAAACTGTTATTTTAATTGATCAAGACATATTACGTCCTATAATAATGGTTTTGATATTTGCTGTCGGTATATACACTTTGTTTTCGAAAAATATTGGGGCTACGAATGAATTTGATGAAAGTGATATTAAAGCAAGTAAATATGTTATAGCTTCAATTTTTTCTTTTGTTATGGGTTTTTATGATGGATTTTTTGGTCCTGGAACTGGAAGTTTTCTCATAATATTTTTCATACTTTTCACGAAAATGGACTTTATAACCGCCTCTGGTAATGCGAAAGCTATAAATCTAGCCAGTAACGTTGTCGCATTTGCCACATTTGCAATTGAAGGCAAAATACTTTATATGCTAGGTTTGCCTGTAATAATATTTGTAATGTTTGCTACTTGGATTGGTGCTAAATTGGCTATCAAAAAAGGTGCCAAATTCATAAAGCCTGTCTTTGTAGTAATGTCTTTGCTTGTATCTATAAAAATACTATACGATATGTTTAAATAAGTATTTTCCACTTAAAAATAATATAGTAATATTAAAAAAACTATTTTGCAGTATCATTCTATGAGCCTCCACCCATGCTATAATTATCTTAACAAAAATAATTAAGGAGATTTTCTATGAATGAAAAATCGTATTTTGATGGCGGAGTCTTGGATTATATTGGATTAATTATAATCAATTGCATAATAATCTGTTTTACATTAGGGTTTGCGACACCTTGGGCAATATGCCGAACGTATAGATGGCGAACAAATCATAGTATTATAAATGGAGTTCGTTTGAGTTTTAAAGGCACTGGTGGCAGTTTATTTCTTCATTGGATAAAGTGGTTTCTACTTACAATAATTACACTTGGAATATATTATTTCTGGCTTCATATAGCCTTAGAAAAATGGATAGTTGAAAATACAGAATTTGAAAATAATAATTAGGCTTAAATTATGAAAAAACTTTTTTTAATTATGCCTTGTTTAATATTATTTATAAGCTGTCTCGAACCTAGTCAAGAAAAGCTTGATAGCACTTGGCTTAAGTCGGTTAAAGGAAAAACTTTTATAGCCTCTAATGAAAATCACGGGTTTATTGTATTCGATGATTCTGCTGGCATGTCTTATACTGATAAAAAGATGTATGAAGAAGATGCCTCGGGTGGTGATGTTATAATGGGTTTATTATCTGAAAATTTATTCAACTTTAAATTTTCTCGCTCACCAGACAAAAATAAAGCTGTATATGAAATGAATTTTTTATTTATGTCGTCTTATGTTGGTCTTTCTATTAATGGCAAGAATTTATATATGCATGGTGGAAGTGACGGTGAACTTGTGAAAATTCCAGATGATATAAATTGGGATGTTCCAGATGAAAATATATTCATATTATACAAAGGCAAGTAGAGAATTTTTTTATTTTAGGGTGTCATTTTATGGTGCTCTTAAATAAAAAATAATATGAAATAACATTAACTTAAGGAGAATACAATTGATAAAGATAATAATATTTTTTATGGTGTTTACATTTAGTTTATTTGCAGAAGATTATATGAAAGAAGACGGCACTTTTGATTTTGGAAAATACTTCGAATATAATGTGAAAATAAAAGCATATAATGATACTAATACATTGATAAAACTTTTTAGTCATTATGATAAAGTTAAAGATGATCCATTTAGTTTAAGTACATTATCTAATGATATAGTGAAATATATTTATCATAGCAGTTCTTTTTTTGATAGTTATGATTTTGATATTATTATTAATGATGATTTTGGTTATTATATATTGGATGATGATGGAAGTTATCTATTGGACGATGATGGAAATTACTATACTGACATGAATAGATTTAATGATATATATCAAATTCTTTATGATAATATAGATAGTTTTGATATAAATAATAAAAATAAAATAAAAAAATCGTTGGAATGGTTTTTAAATAATCAAATACATGAAGCAAAACTATTTAATGAAATACGTGATATATTTGTTGCAGGAGAAGAAAATAAACTCATTAAAATAAAACTACGAAATTTTGACGACAAAACTAATGGGCTTATTATAAAACATAAAGGTAAAGTAGTGCCTGGTATATTAGGGCTTCGAACAGACTATGAATATACAATAGATTATAACGGAAAAAAAGATGTTAAGATTAAGTATGTCGTGCTTAGAATAACATATTTAGATAGACCTAGTCTTTTTGGTGCTTATATTACTGATGATGCGCCAACAGAATATTATGCAACTGCAGGTTCTATATTGATAAATGAAAATAATTATTATGTGTATGGTAGTTTTGATTATCCTACAGAAGTTCAAAGATTAATATTTTCACGGTATATTTGGCATAGAGATTTTAATAAGCATGAAGATGGTATAGTTAATGTCGAGATTGTAAAATAATATATATTGCTCGATAAATTTTTATTTTAGGGTGTCATTCTATGATACTCTGGGTATGATAGAATATTGATTAGTAAGAAAAACAAAAGGAGATTTTTATGGCTAATTTTTATTGTGAATATTGCGGAGGTAAATATCCATCTATTTCTAATTTGACAGCTAGCAACTGTGGACG
>CAMQVF010000098.1 GCA_947038115.1 uncultured Spirochaetia bacterium | reverse complement strand
GCGATCGACAAACAAATTGAAAAATCGATGGGCATGGCAAGTTATAATTTTGAGGCTAGACTCTTTTTGAAGTCTTTAAAACTTAGTTTATTTATGGCTTTAAATATAAATTTATTATTATTTAAATATAGTTTAAATATATATAAAGAAGAGAGTAAAGTTTCTTTACTAGACTGGTAAACTTTCTTTACTAGCGGTGGTAAAGTTTCTTTACTAGACTGGTAAACTTTCTTTACTATCAATGGTAAACTTTCTTTACTACCACTTGCAACTTCTTCTGTTATGTTTATTAATAAATTTTCATTACAATTATATAATATTTCAGCTATGTTTTTATCATTTATAGAAGATTTATTTTCTGTTTTTACCAACTTGGGTTCTATTTGACTCTCGATATTATTAGACATATTTTGAATAATTTGCTCATTTATTCTATAGTGATTTTTATTATGCCCTCTGTTAATTTTTATAATTAATTGCTTCGAATACAAACTAGCTAAAGCGTCAATAACTGCAGGACGACTCACTGTTAGCAAGTCTTGAAGCCAAGAAATAGAGCCATAGAACTCGCCTTGTTGTGATTGCGAGAAGCCATTAATGAGGGCATATATATTTAGTTCAACTCCCTTTAATTTTAATTTTTGTGTCATAAAACCTGTAATAGTCCAATGCACATTTTTACCAATAGAATTATTCATTTTTTTCCTGTGGATGAAAAAATACTTTAGTACCCTTCACAATAGGTTTGTTTTTATTAAAAATAAGTCAATATGAATTGACTTACATATTTTACTATGTTATAATCAAAACAATTGATAGAATATGGGAGTGTTATGTCTTTTAATTATAAATCAATCACTAATGAGAATGGGAAATTAATTTTTTTCGCAGGCCCTTGTGTAATAGAAAGTTATGAAATGGCTTTTGATATTGCTAAAGAAATTAAAAAAATAGGAAATAATTTAGGTATTCAACTAGTATTTAAAGCTAGTTATGACAAAGCGAATAGAACTTCTAAGGGCTCATTTCGTGGGCTTGGTATGAAAGAAGGTCTTGAAATATTAAAAAGTATAGGCGAAGAACTCGATATTTGTACTATTACAGATATTCATAATCCAAATGATGTTGATTTAGTGTCTCAATATGTTGATTTTTTGCAAGTACCAGCATTTTTATCACGTCAAACCGATTTACTTCAAGCGGCTTCAGATTCTGGTAAAGCTGTTTTAGTTAAGAAAGGACAATTTTTAAGTGGCTATGATGCCGAATATATTGTAGACAAATGTGCTAAGGCTTTAGAAAATAATAGACTTCTTTTATGTGAAAGAGGCACTACTTTTGGATATAATAATTTAGTGGTCGATATGCGTAATTTAGAGATTATGCGTAAATTTGCACCTGTTATATATGATGCGACACATTCTGTTCAAATGCCTTCACTTGCTGGTGGAGTTTCTGGTGGGGCTAGAGAATTTATTCCTTCGCTTTTGCGTGCGGCGGTTGCCATGGGTGTTGATGGCATATTTATGGAAGTTCATCCGAATCCTAAAGAGGCTAAGTCTGATGCGGCTACTGTTTTCGAACTTGATAAAGCAGAAGCTCTTTGGAAAAATATAGTGAATTTAAATAACACTATTAAAGATATGATTTAAAATAATTTTATGGAAGATAATAAAAAAGAAAATCTTAATACATATAGAAGTAAACTTAGAAATACTATAATGGTTCTTGGTGGCGAAATTATTTTGCTTGTCGGTATCGCTATAATTTTTTTCTACTTTGTCTTTTTAATTAGAGATATAATTAATCCAATAGTTTTGCTCATTCTTTTGATGGCAGGTTTAATACCCTTAAGACATTTTATGTGGGCGAAATCTGGAATTATGGTTGTGCTCTTTTTGTTTGTACTTTGGGTGGTGCATAAATCTGGATTTTTAATAGCTCCTTTTATAATAGGTTTTTTGATTGCATATTTATCTGATCCTATAATAATAAAACTTGAAAAGAGAATTCCTCGATTGCTTGCGGTTATATCGATATTTATTCCTTTGCTCGCACTTGCTTCTGTTATAGTTTTTTTCGTCATTCCTAGTTTTATTGATGACATGATATTGATATTAGAAGGATTTTCAAAGCAAGCGAGTACAATATCTACAAGTATTACATCTATATCAGAGTATCTAACTTTGTGGGTCAACCAAAATATCCCTATAGCTGCCGATGTTGACTTTCGATTAGATGATGAAATTATTCTAAACTTTATATTTGCAGGCGGTGGGGCTTTAGATAATGTATATAGCTATATTTCTAATATAAAAATTGATAGTATTACTAAAGTATTTAGCATTGTATTTTCTTATTTTGTAATTTTGCCATTCGTCGCTTTTTATTTCATGCTTGATTTTAAGAATATAAGAGAAAATATAGTAAGACTTATTCCTCTACGATGGAAAAGCGATTTTGAATATGTTGAAGAGAGTTCTAATTCTATAATAAATAATTATATCGGTGGGATGAGTATTCTTGCCATTGTGTTTTTTGTCGTCACATATATTCTTCTTAAAATAACACAAACTGAGTACGCATTGAGTTTAGCTTTCATGAGAGGGATATTCAACTTTATTCCATTTATCGGACCATTTGTAGCGTTTTTAATTGCATTACCCGTTGCTATGTTTACAGATGAAATTTGGTGGCATGGATTTATAAAAATGCTTATTGTTTATGGGCTTGTACAAATTTTCGACTCAGGATTTTTAGCACCAAAGATTTTAGGTAAGTCAGTAAAAATACATGCGACAGCCGTTATGTTTGGAACTATTATTGGAGGGGTTTTGTTTGGATTCCTTGGCGTTTTTATAGCAATACCAGTTATTGGAATTTTACTTTTACTTATCAGAAAATTTTCATCGTATTATTTTCATTCGAAGTTTTATCGATATAGAGGCAAGAAATAATGTTGATTTTGTATATTTCAATAATTGTTTTTATATTGATTTTATTTCTTATCACATTACTTTTAATATTTATACCGACATTCATAGGCTTCAGATCGCCACCTGCTTTTACTATCAAAAAAACAAAAATAATTAAGGCTAATAAAAATATGATATTTTATTTGCTTACTAATTATAAAAAATTTCCAAAATGGAGAAAAAATCTTAAATTTGTCGACATTGAAGAATTACCATCTAAACAAATGAAAGTTTTAGAATATTATAAACATTTTAATCGAATCGAAGAATATACGGTGGTAAGATATGTTGAAAATGTTGTTTTTTCTATTTTAAAGCTCGACAAGGAATATACATCTCTTTGGAGTTTTGAGCTTGAAAGTATTGAAGAAAATGTTACATCTGTTACGATAAAAGAGACTTTATATGTTTATAATAGCTATCTTCGATTTATGCTTAAGTATATATTAAAAAATGATATTGAAAAAGAGATTATTTTTAAAAGACTTAAAGATGCTCTAAATAGAAAATAATTATTTTTTTATGACTTGTAATTAATTTGATATTTTAATATAATGACTTGATAGAATATAATTTTTAGGAGATTCAATAATATGTCAACACCTCATATAAGCGCTAAAAAAGGCGAGATCGCTGAAAGTATTTTACTTCCTGGTGACCCTTTAAGAGCTAAATTTATAGCAGAGAATTTTTTAGAAAACGTTACACAATATAATACTATACGTAACATGCTTGGATTTACAGGCGAGTATAAAGGTAAAAGAGTGTCGGTTCAAGGCACAGGAATGGGCATGCCTTCTATGGGTATATATTCTTATGAGCTTATACATTTTTATGGTTGTAAAAATCTTATTCGTGTGGGCACAGCTGGAGCTTTGCTTGAGAGTGTAAAAGTGGGTTCAATTGTTTTTGCACAAGCTGCTTGCACTGACTCAAATTATGCATCACAGTTTGAAATGCCTGGAACTTTGGCTGCTATAGCAAGTTATAATTTACTTGAAGCTGGTGTTAATGAAGCTAAAAAACGTGAACTTTCTTATCATGTAGGTAATGTTGTTTCAGCCGACGTGTTTTATAATGCTGCGGGTACTGCGCTTAAATGGCCTAAAATGGGTGTTTTGGCTGTAGAAATGGAGGCAGCGGCTTTATATATGAACGCTTTATATGCTAATGTTAATGCTTTATGTCTTGCAACTATTTCAGATTCTGTTGTTACTGGGGAGTCTACTTCGCCAGAGGTTAGAGAGAAAATGTTTACCGATATGATGGAAATAGCACTTACAATAGCTTAATTTTTTTCTAAATTTTTCTATTTTTTTACATAAATAGAGTATATTATTCCGATTATAGTACTAAGCTTTATAGTTTTTCTAAGCAGTTTTAGACTTTGTAATATATTGAAGGAAGTTGTATGCAAGAAGAAAATATTGTAGATAATACACCATTTAGTAATAATAATTCTATTGTTATTATAAAAATGGCTATAAAAAGTGATATGACTTCACAGTATATATCTGTTCTGATATTTTTAGGAGAATCTGATAATGTTTTAATAGATCGGAAGAGCGTCGTGTAGGGAAAGAGTGTCTTCGCCTGTGTA
>CAMQVF010000097.1 GCA_947038115.1 uncultured Spirochaetia bacterium | reverse complement strand
CTTCAAATTGTCAGGCATGTGGAATCGATTTTAAGAAGTATTGCAAAAAAGATACTGAAGATACTTTTAAAGTACCGAGCATTACACAAATCGAGAAAAAAAGTGATATATTTACATGTAAAGATAAATTATTTATACATTATAAAACAAATGCACTAGCTTCTCTTTTTGGAATGCATGACATAAAACGGCTTATAACAACTGCATTAAAAATATCGAAAGTAGATATCGCTTTGTCGCAAGGTTTTCACCCGCTACCTAAAATAGTATTTAATGACCCGACTCCATTTGGTTGCGAAAGTGAAATTGAATACTGTGAAGTGAGCCTTTCAAATTATACTGATGATATTAATTATATTAAAGATAATATGAATAATTTATTATCAAATATTGGTATAGAAATAAAATCGATTGAGCGAATTGCCCCTGTTGTAAAAAAACTTCAAAGTTTACCTAAAAATATTGTATACAAATTTGAAACTTCTAATAATGATGAAGCATATAAATTATTAAACGATAGACTTAAATTTTCTGAAGCAATAAAAAGAGCTGGAAATTATTTGGTAGTTAAAGATGATAACAGCGTTTTAATTACAATGTATAAAGAAGAAAAAGAAAGTATTAGAGTGCGAGATATTAAAGAATATTTATCTACAGAAAAAATAGATATAACTAGAATGATAAAATTACAATTGGTAAGCAGTTAAATAGAAATTAAAAAGCTTGCTCTAAAAGAGTGATAATAGATTCTTCAGTCATAGGCGATGGCAACTCATCCATACCCGGATAGTTTAATGCAAGCTTCGCCACGGCTGGGAAATCTGTTCGTTTGATACTCAACTCACTCAAAGTTGTTGGCAGGTTCAAATTTTGAATATAGCCTTTAATAATTTGTGTGCTTTTTGTAGCGACTTCTAAAGCTGAAAAATCTTTTTCTATATCAGACATAAATTCACTAAAATACGCATATTTATCAGGAACTATTGGAATGTAACGTTCCATTATATAAGGTAAAATTATCGATGAAAACATTGACATATTAAGACCAAAAACACTATTCATAGCAATAGATAATGCTCTAATAGCACCAAACTTACTATGACAAGAAGCAACAGCACAAAGCATATTGGCAGAAGATAGGTTTGAAAGATTATCAACCGTACCGCCAGCAAGGTTTTTCAAGTCATCCATAGACATAGACATAGCCCTAGAAATAAGAGTGTCACTTATATTCGTAAGTGAATTGCTCATATATAAATCAAAAGACAAAGCAAAAACAGACATAGCACTACTTACCATATATTTAATTGGTATAGTCGCATAAAGATCGGCATCGATAATGCAGTCGCTAGAATAAATATATTTTGACTCTACTTGTTTATTTGATTTATCATATCTATCAAAAATACAAAGCCCCGTAGATATTTCAGCTATAGAACCATATATTGTAGGAACAGCAATTACAGGAATTGGTTTATGATACACGGGTTGACCGCTAACATAATCAGAAGCCTCGCCACTATTAGTTACAACGACAGCAGCAGCTTTAGCTATGTTTTGAACCCTGAACCCGCCAAAAGCAATTATAGAATCGGCACCGCTAAACTTGGCTATATGAGCCGCATTATCTGCAGTCTCTGATGTCGAGTCATCACTCACCTCAGAAAATACAATTGCATTTATAAATTTATCATGCAAGTCTGAAATAATTTTATCTATAATACCAGTCTGCTGAAATGACTTACCATCTGTGATAATAAGAGTCCTCCCGCCATATTTTCCAACAATATCAGCGAGTTTTGATACAGAGCCCGAACCAAAAATAATTCGACTTGGTATACTAAATTCAACTATAGACATAAATTCCCACAATTATTAATATAAAAAAGTTCCTAATCCACCCTATATATATCGGTATAAAAGGTTCAAAAAATTAACTACTATATCAGCCGTATAAGTTTCGCCAACAATTTATCATCATTCATTAAGCGATTATAAATTATAATTTCAGGTCTATACTCAAAATGAATAGTGTCAAAAAACTGCCACTTTCCACCCCATATAAAATCATAATTTTCAAAAACATCAATAACTTCTTGAGGAGGCAACCAACGCTTTTTCAAAGGAATCGCATACCAATGTTTGTCATTAACTCTTGACCAACCCCAATATACTTGCTTGCCATAAGTCTTTCTAGGCAGCACATCAACAGCAATACCATAACTATGATAGCTTCGACTCGAACTCTTTGAAACATTTCGCCAAGCATAACCACTAGTCATAGCCAAAGATTTCAAAAAATCTGACACATTAGAATTCGTTTTAGCAATTGCCTGAATTTCATAATCAACATTTTTAAGGCGATCAACTATCATACTATGAACTTGAATTCTATAGCCAAGCACACGAATAAGTTGCATATTTGTATACATAGTCTTTTCATTATCGCCACTATAAAGAATATCTGAAAAAGTATTATCTTTTACACTACTTCTCTTAGAAGTAATTTGTCCTTGAATTTTTTTATAATTTTCATCCGAAGCATCAAGGATTTCAGGAATTGTATCACCATATGAATAAAAAGAATATGAAACCAAATTATCTTTGTTCGTCAGATTATCTTCTTTCAAAATTCTACCATCAGCCCAATAAAACCAATTTGTATTATCTAAATAAAAACCTAAATTATTATTAGTCTTTATCGGCTCAGATACTCTATTAGGATATGCTAAGTGTAGCGATAATAATTCGACTTCGCCATTATAAGCCTCTCTTGGCTCTATTTTAGAAAATGGCACAAACTTTATTTTATCAGCACTATAAAGTATATTATCATAAAAATAAAATAATAAAGAACTGGCTAATATAATCGAAATTATAGATAAACTTGAAAGTATTGTAAAAAATTTATTCTTAAGAAGAACAGCTCTAGCCAAAAATATTGTAACAATAATTGCTAATACAGAAAGTAAAACTGTAAGTATTAATAGATAATCTATATTATTAAACATTGCCTCTCTTTCCTTAAAATAAACTAATTCTAGTTAAAAATAGTATCATATAAATACTAATTGTCCACTATATCTAAAATCTCTTTAGCTACCCTTTGAGTAACTTTTTTATCCCCTAAATGATGCCTTATTTTAATTAAGTTATCACTAGTCTTCTTATATAATGCCTTGTCTGTCAAATACTCTATAATATAACTTACTATTGCATTGGCATTGCACTCTTTTTGCAGAAGTTCAGGGGCTACAGATTCATTTAGTAAAATATTAGGCATTCCTATAAAGCGAACTTTATATAGTAGTTTGCCTATAAAAAATGTCAAAGCAGAAATTTTATAACATATAACCATAGGCTTGCCATAACATGCCGCAAGTAAAGAAGCCGTTCCACTTGAAAGTATCAAAACATCTGAATATTTATAGACATTCTCTTTATCTTCACCCTCTAAAAAAGTATATGTGATGTTTTTAAGCATATCTTTATGACTTTTAAATATATCTTCAATAAGATTTTTATAATCTGGATATGCTATAGGAATTACAAATCGAATATTTCCCGAAAGCATATCATTTAATATTAACATAGATTTTATAAAAACAGGTGCTAATGACTTTATTTCTTGATATCTACTGCCAAGCAAAACACCAACAGTATATTCTTTATCTTCAATGTTAAGCTCTTTTAAATTGTCATTGCTATAGTCGATATCAGCAAAAGGATGTCCAGAATATGTTGTTTTACATTTGTACTTAGCATAAACATCATAGTCAAACAGGAATGGCGTTATCACCCGCTCTGATGAAAGCAACCTTTTAGCATTCCAAGCACCCCAAATTCCCACATGAGGTGGAAAGTAATAAACATATTTTATATTATTTTTTTTACAAAAATTAGCTAAAATTAAATTGACACCTTGATTATCAACTAAAATCATTAAATCAATTTCATTTTTATCGAGAAATTCTTTTAGTAAATTGAATCCACCAAGTTTTTTAAAAGCAAAAACTGGGTTAGCACTTTCAAATATACCCATAGTCGATAGTGTCGACATGTCACTCAAAATACTCACGCCAACTTCACGCATGGCATGGCCACCAAAGCCCGTTATTTCTATTTTGTTATTTGACAAACTATATAGTTGCTCAGCGAGATTAGCACCTTGAATATCTCCAGAAACTTCGCCAGTTGATATAAAAACTTTCATCATTTTATTTTAGCTGTTATCCCTCTAGTCGAATTCGATATAAACTCCACAACCTCTTTTACAACAGGCGATAGAGAATCGTCATTTAAATACTTTTCTAAAAAATCAACCTTAGTTGAATTCCAATTATACCACATGCTATGTGCTAATTCAGCTTCTTTAATCTCTTCGGGAGTGAAACCAGCACGTCTCATGCCTATAATATTTATTTTACCAACAGCTGCCTTCCCACCATAAGTTGTAACAGAAAATGGAAGAATATCTTGAGCAACTCCAGTATTACCACCAATCATAGCAAATGCTCCAATATGTACAAATTGATGTATTGCCGAATTACCCGAAATAAAAGCATTTCTACCAATATGTCCATGTCCAGCCAAAAGTGCACTATTACAAACAATTACATTATCTAAAACTTGACAATCATGCGCTA
>CAMQVF010000096.1 GCA_947038115.1 uncultured Spirochaetia bacterium | reverse complement strand
GCTTTGACTACTGCTACTTTTCCTTTGGCTACAACTATTGGAGATCAGGCGTTTGCTGAATGCCCTGCTTTGACTACTGTTAATTTTCCTAAAGTTGAAACTATTGAACAGAATGCGTTTGAGAACTGCACTGCTTTGACTACTATGACTATTGCGACAGGGTCTACTACTCTAAAAGCGATACCGTCTAAAGCATTTGGTAGAGTTGATACAGCGAAGATTAAAGTTACTACTGGTAGTGCTGCGAATAAACAAAAATTTACAGGTTTAGGTTTTACTGATGCAAATATTATTGTACAATAAATAAAAATTAATAATTCGAATGGGTGCTTTTAATTAAGTGCCCTTTTTTTTGTGCTATTTATCTATCATAATATTAAGTATTTCGATATCAGTTTCTTTCATGCCGTCTCGTCCAACTTTGCAAAAGCTTTTAATTGTTTTTTCGACATCATCTTTAACTAAACCTTCACCCGCTTGAAATACAAGATTTTTTTTAGTGGATAATATGAATGCTAATATCCCCGCTTGCACTGATGATGAGATTTTCGCAGCACAAGAAGATTTAGCGCCGTCACAAATAATACCGCCGACATTGGCAAGTGTATTTGTTATAGTGTCTGATACTTCTTTATATCCGCCACCATGCATATATGTAATTGCCGCCGCAGACCCAGTCGCCGCAGATACGACTCCACAAAAAGCTGAAAGCATGCCGATTAAAGTTTTTTGATGTATGGCTATAAGGTTCGATACCACTAAACTTCGTATAAGTTTGTCTTCGTCTATCTTTAAATATTTAGCATATTCGATAACAGGTACAGATGCGGTAATTCCTTGGTTTCCACTTCCTGAGTTTATAACCACAGGCATAGAGCAACCACCCATTCGTGCATCAGATGCAGCAGACGCCATGGCAGCCGCTTTTATACGTACATCATTTTTATCATAAAACTCTAGTAAAGTTCGTCCAACTTCAACGCCATAAGCATTCTCAATTCCTTCGATAGCAATGTTACTATTCATTTCAATTTGTTTTTTTATGACAGAACTTACATCGTCGACATTTACTGTATTTGCAAACTCAAGTATATCTTTTACATTTAGTAGACTTTTATCTATTTGCTCATCACCATTGTTTTTACTATCATCTAATGTAAATATGGTTTTTCCATTTTTAGTAATATTTGTAATGTTTAGATGTTCTTTTTTTATTTCAAGTGAGGCAGTTTCTTTGCCTTTTGTAGCTTCGATTAAAATATATAAATTTTCTATACCTTCAGCTAAAGAGCATGTGCAAAAATCTGTTTTGAGTAATTTTTTAGCTTCTTCTCTGTTTTCATCTGTTATCGATTCTAAAACTTCAAGCCCTTTACTCGCATCGCCACCAAGAATACCAAGTATGATGGATACTTCAATACCTTTAAGTCCGCCAGAATTAGGCACTGCAACACCTTTGACATTTTTTATTATATTACCGCTACATTTTACATTAACTTTGTCGGGCATTTCACCTAGGCACTCTTTTACTTTTGCTGCAGCATAGGCTAGCGCTATAGGTTCTGTGCAACCTAAGGCAGGAATTAATTCTTTTTCTAATATTTTAATATAAGTATCATATTGTAATTTATTCATAGGAAATACTCCGTTTGCTATTATTCCGATAGGTTTATTGTACATTATAATATATAATAATCAATATTTTTCTAGCAAACTTTATCGTTAATATTATTAAATAAATATAAAAATTGACAAAAATATTAGTTACAGTATACTAAAAACAATATATCTATTAGGGGAGAAATAAATGCTTAATCGTAAAAATATTACAAAATTATCGAATACCATTATCTTTAAGATAGGTACAATTTTTATTTTAGGGCTTCTTTTACTTATACCAACTTTTTTTATTTTGGATGTAGTGAAGGATAGAAAAAATTATCAAGAAGATGCGATTGAATCTGTATTAACTCCAATAGGGGGCAATTTGCAAATCGATGGTGTTTTAATGGTAATCCCATACAGAGCTAAAACAGTTCATACTAATGGGGTGGTTGAGTATTATACTAATTATTCCTATATTATGCCTCAAAATTATAGCATAGATGGGGATGTTGATGTTACTATTTTAGAGAGAAGCATTTATAGTGTTCCAACATTTTCTTCTGATCTAAAAGTAAAAGGACATTTTAAACAATATGATGGCGAAGATTATGATATTACAGATAATGCATTTTTTATTGTAGGAACAAAGAGCAAAAAAAGCTTTACAAAAATACCAAATATAAAAATCAATGGAGAGAGTCTGGAAGAATATGAAGCTTCTATCCCAATTAGAGTTTCTTTTTTTCAAGATATGTTTGTTTTTAAATTACCAGAAAATCATTTAGAAAAAGGTTTCGACTTCGAGGCCGACTTTAATGTGCAGGGAGGAGGCAGTATTTTTATAAGACCTCTTAAAAGTGAAAATAAATTTAGTCTAACTTCAAAATGGGCTGATCCTTCATTCTCGGGTGGGTGGATTCCTACAGAAAGAAATGTTTCAAAGGACGGATTTTCTGCCACTTGGGATGTTGCTCATTTTCATACGACGCTTAATTCTTCATGGAGCACTTCTTCTTATTCAGGTTATTCAAATGAGGATAGTTTCTATGATAATGTTATCAGAATCTCTTTTATGCTTTTAAATGATAATTATCAAAAAACAACAAAAAGTATTAAATATGCAATACTTTTTATATTCATTCCATTTTTAGTATTATTATTATGTGAATTGCTTAGTAAAAAAAGTCTTCATATTATTCAATATGGTTTGATAGGTTTTGCTAATGTCATTTTCTTTTTGCTACTTTTGTCTATATCAGAGCATATGTCATTTAATATAAGTTATATATTGGGTGCGACAATGGTTACATTTATTGTGTCTTCGTATGTGGGTTATATTATGAAGTCGAAAAAACTTGGTCTGACTATGGCAGGTGTTCAATTTTTTGCTTATGTTTTCTTGTTTATCACATTACAACTTTCAACATATTCATTATTGCTAGGGTCTCTTGGGTTGTTTATTTCTCTGGCCCTTGCGATGTATTTGACAAGAAATATCGACTGGTCAAGCCCTATGGCTAGCCAGCAGATAGATGATAGTTCGAACGGAGAAGATAAATAGAATTAAAATTATAAAAATAAAACCCCATCTTATTAATAAGGCGGGGTATTTTGATTATATTACATAATAAAATTGAAATTTCACAATGCTAGTGTATAATAACTATATTGATAAAGATATTTTTAAGTAAAAGAGAATTAAAAAGGCTTGATGAAGTGAAAAAACAGAGAGGGCAAGGAAGAAAACTTAAATCACTTTTAGGTTATATCGATGACTTCATCCCATTTGAGGAAACTAATAATAGGTATGAACATTTTCATGTGCCATGCAGTCGAAGTTTTATAAATAGTCCAAAAACTAGAGTGAAAATTAAAACAGCTTTTTTAAGAAAATGGATAGAAACTACAGAAAAATTTATAGAAAACAGTAAAACAATGCATTTAGATTTTTGCAAAGTAGTTGCTATAATATGTGAACAGGATATTTGGGATTCGGAAATAATTATTTTTTATGATAAGAAGTATTATGATACATTTTTTATTCGAAATGATGAGTGTCAAACTTGGACAAAAGTTGATAACAAAAATTCTTTCATTAAACGACATGGTATTAATACAGATTTGAGTGAAATATGCATTAATCAAAAATACACAGATGAAGATTATGTTTACAATAGTTTTATGTGGGTTTATAATAATGGGTATTTAGAAAATTAATTTGATAAAAAAACAAAAATAATGAATAGGTGCTTTGATAATTGCTACTCTAGTTATAGTGCTAGTATGAATACCAAAAGAAAAATCTTCTAGCGGTGGTGGTAGTAGTGGAAAGTTTTAAGATTATAGTGGATTAATCGTACAATTTAATTTTTCTCTTCTATTATATAGATATATTTTTTAAAGTATTACTTTGTTATTATTATCTCAACTCGTCTATTTTTCGCACGTCCCACTCTTGTTTTATTTGTGTCGATAGGTTCAGTATAAGCTTTTCCTTCATAAGAAAGTTTTTCACTGTCTATAGTATTTTTCATAATGTCTACAATAGTTTTCGCTCTTTGCTCAGATATATATTGGTTGTATTCAAGGCTCCCAGTATTGTCTGTATGGCCTATTACTGCGATATCGCTATTGGGATATAATTCTTTTATCTCATCAATTATAGTTTGCAAACCAGCTCGACCTTCAGGCGTTAATTCATAAGACTCTGTTTCGAATAGAAACTCTCCCATTTTTATGATAACAACTTCGTCTGTACTTACTACTTCGATATTCTCATTTTCTATTACTTCGATGTCATCTTCTACTACTTCAGTATCATCCTCATCTTCTTTTATATATATTTCTATTTCTTTAGTTTGACTATCTAAAAGATATTCGATATTAAAAGATGTATCAACTCCGTTTTTTTTTCCAAAATGACCGCCAAGGTTTACACCCATAGTGAGTGGTATTTCTTGACTAGGAATTATGCGTATCCCGATTTCTGAAATTACAGTGAATCCTGTGAGGCTAGGCGATTCAGTTTGAAAGTCCCCTCGTATTGTTGCATTTGCCTCTGCATCCAATTCATATTCGCCTGCAAGCCCTAAATATGGTGAGAACATGCTTTCTTGTATGAAATTATATTGAGCACCCATAGTTATTCGATGTGAGTTTATGGCGTCA
>CAMQVF010000095.1 GCA_947038115.1 uncultured Spirochaetia bacterium | reverse complement strand
GATTTAATTAAAGTTAAGAGAGTATTTGTTAATCATCTTTTTAATATTTCTTATGAAAATCTTTATTTCTTTTTTAGTATGATTAAAGAATATAAATTAAAGTATAATTTTTTATTAGAATTCCTTTTTCATGAATATCTTTCTATATGTCCATCGATTAATTTACTTAATGATAAAAATGTTTACTGTCACATTCCAGAATATAAAACATGTGATCAATGTATCGTTTACAATACAAATTATTTCAATTTTAATTGTAAAGATATTAGATTATGGCGTAATTTATGGGCTTTTTTCTTTGATACAATAGATAAACTTACATGTTTTTCCAACTCCTCTTATGATATTATAACTAAGGCTTATAAAAATACTGTTTCGAAATTAGAAGTAAAGCCACATAGTATTAACGTTGCATATAAAACAAAGTATAATCCAAGTTTATGGAAAGACTCTAAAGAATTTAATATTGCTTTATTTGGTCATACAGAACTAAATAAGGGACATCATTTATTGCCTGAAATAGAAAAAATATTGAATCAAAACATAAAAAATGTTAAAATATATATATTTGGAGGAGTGTTTACAGCTATTGCATCTAATAAGAATATAAAATGTATTGGTGAGTATGATAATAATAAAATACCTGATTTATTAAATGAATATCATATAGATGCTGTTATAATTACATCTATATGTCCAGAAACATTTAGTTATGTGGCTTCAGAGTGTATTCTAGCAGATGTTCCATTGATTTCCTTTGATATCGGCGCACCACCAGAAAGAATCTTAAATTATAACAAAGGTTATCTTGTTAAAGAAATTAGTGCATCCAGTATGGCTAATAAACTTATTGAGTTTTATAAAAAATATATAGAAAAAGGTATCTAAGTATGAATGAAGAACAAAGAGATATAATAAATAAACTTGTATGGTTTATTCCATTCAAAAAACAACGTAATGCTTTAAGAAGTTTTTTATTATTTTTGATAGAAAATATGAATAATATTGATAAAATACTAAAAAATATTAATATAGATTTATCAGAGAATAAAAATCTTATTGAAAATACTAATCAAAGACTAGACTCTACTAATCAAAGACTAGACTCTACTAATCAAAGACTAGATTCTACTAATCAAAGACTAGACTATATTAATATAGATTTATCAGAGAATAAAAATATTATTGAAAGCGTTAGAAGAAAACATCTAGAAAATAAAAAGTGTGATGAAATGCAAAATAATAAAGTTATATACACCTGTGTAACAAATAATTATGATGATATTTCTATTCATTCATATATAGATGACTCTTGGGATTATATATGCTTTACAGATAGTGAATATTTAATAAACAGAGGTTATTTTGGGAATTGGAAAGTAAAGCCCCTTGAATTTGATAAATTAGATAATACCAGAAATAATCGCTGGCATAAAATGCATCCTCATGTTTTGTTCCAAAAGTATGAAAGAAGCCTTTATGTTGATGCTAATCTTAATATAAAAACACCCTATCTATTCGAATGTATTTTTGAAAAAGAAAAACAAAATATAAAGCTCAGTATTCCCAAACATTTTGAAAGAGAGTGTATATATGATGAAGCCAATATTATAAAGGACAATGCCATTGATGATATCGTTATAGTAGAAAATCAAATAAATTTATATGAAAACGAAGGCTTTCCAAAAAACTATGGGCTTAGTGAAAATAATATAATTTATAGAAATCATAATGACGAGAAAATTATTTCAATTATGAATGATTGGTGGTATATGATAGAAAACTATTCGAAGCGTGATCAACTTAGTCTTTATTATGTATTATGGAAAAATAATTTCGATATGCCATATCTTACACGATCTTCTATAAGGCTAGACTTCCCTAATTTTGAGTTTAAACCACACAATAAATCAATGCTTACTACATTACAAGGATTATACGAATATGACAACTATATTAATAACAGGTGGAGCTGGCTTTATAGGCTCTAATCTTGCCGATGAATTATTAAAAAATAATAAAATCATTGTTATAGATAATTTTAATGACTTTTATGATCCAAAGATAAAAGAAAAAAATATTGAACATAATTTATTAAATGAGAATTATAAGTTATATAGAAGTGATTTAATAGATAGTAAAAAACTAGATGATATTTTTAGTGAAAATGAAGTTGATATCGTGGTGCATCTAGCAGCATCAGCGGGGGTTCGTCCATCTATAGAAAATCCTAAAAAATATGTTGATAATAATATTTTGGCAACTCTCAATATTTTAGAATGTATGGTTAAATATGATGTGCGTAAAATGGTGTTCGCATCATCAAGTAGCGTGTATGGTAATTGTAGCGAGAATGTCTTTACAGAAGACTTAAATGTCACAGAACCTATATCTCCATATGCTATGACAAAATCGGCATGCGAACAAATGCTTTATACATTTCATAGTCTTTACAAAATTAATGTAGTCGCCCTGCGATTTTTTACTGTCTATGGTAGACGTCAACGTCCAGATTTAGCGATACATAAATTTACCCGCTTAATTAGCGAGAATGCGAGTATACCAGTATTTGGAGATGGGTCAACTAAAAGAGATTATACATATATTGATGATATCGTTGGTGGTATAATTGCCTCGATAGAATATAATAAAACTCCATATGAAATAATAAATCTGGGTGGTGGTGAGCCTGTTACACTTAGCCAGATGATTAAAGAAATTGAAAATGCTTTGGGTAAACATGCTATTATAGATAGAAAGTCTATGCAAATGGGTGATGTTGTAAAGACAATTGCTGGCATCGATAAAGCTAGAAAACTTTTGGGCTATGATCCGAAGACTAGTTTTAGAGATGGTATAGCAAAATTTATTACTTGGTTTAATTCTAATAATATAGTATAATTTTTACAATATTTTTATAAGGACTACGATGAAAGATAATGAAGACATTAGAAAAATGGATTTTGAGAAATTTGAGACAGATAGGTTAGAAGAAATAAATTATAAATTAGTATCTTTGAGTCAAATGTCTTTCACTCAAAGCTCATTTCTAAATGGTTTAATTCGATATTACAAGCCTAAAAAAATTTTAGAAGTTGGCGTAGCCGCTGGTGGAAGCAGTGCTGTGATACTTAATGCTATAAAAGATATTGACGGTTCTATGCTTTATTCAATTGACTATAGCACAGAGTATCATCAGGATGCTAGTAAATTAAGTGGATTTTTAATCACTGAACAGTTTAAAGATATATCTGGTGGTGATAAATGGAAATTATACACTGGAGGTACTGCCGCATGTTTTATGGATGAAATTGGTGGCGATATAGATCTATGTTTACTAGATGCCGCACATATAAATCCCGGTGAATTTTTAGACTATCTAATGGTCTTACCATATTTGAAAAAAAATGCTATAGTTGTTTTACATGATATTCAGCTACAGACTATAGCCAATTCCGTTGAAACTTGTTGTATACTATATTCGGGTTTGTCTGGTATCAAATTGTATCCTAAAACAGAATCTTTAAAATTTACTCTTCCAAATATAGGTGCTGTAGTATTAGATGATAATGCTATGGATAGAACTTTTAATACATTTTGTTTGCTCACATTAAAATGGCAGTATATGATTACTCCGAAAGATTATATTGATATATTGAATATTTTCTCTAAATATTATTCAAAAGAACTTATAAACATATATACATCTTCTTATGTCGAACATTTAAAGGCTTCTTTGAGTGACAACTCATCAATTAATGAAAATAGACTATCTACTGTTGAGAACTCACTATCTACTGTTGAGAACTCACTATCTACTGTTGAGAACTCACTATCTACTGTTGAGAACTCAATATTAAAATTAATAAATACAATTGCTTGGTGGATTCCTATTAAAAAATGGCGGGATAAATTTAAAGCAAAATTCAATAAATAAATTATTAAGGATATATTCATGGATAAAAAAATAATAAATACAATCGCTTAGTGGATTCATATTAAAAAGTGACGGGATAAGTTTAGAGCAAAGTTTTCTTAGAGTATATATTGCAAAACATCTAATAATATGCTATTGTTCTTGAAATACTTCGGAGGTAAAAATGGAATTAAAAGAAATATATGATGAAAATTTCTGGATACAAGGAGCGTTATGCAATTATACTTCTGCGAAAAATGTATTTCCACTATTTTTTCAATGGCATAAACCAAAAAGTATTATTGATATAGGATGTGGAGTTGGTTCTTGGCTCAAAGCCGCAAAAGAACTAGGTGTCGATGATATATTCGGTGTTGATATAAATGAAATGGATGAAAAATATTTGCTAGTGCCTAGAAAATATATAAAAATAGCTAATTTAGAGACATATAAGCAGAATAATAATAAAAAATATGATTTAGCTATATCTCTAGAAGTAGCTGAACATTTAAGTGGGGATGTTGCTGAAGCTTTTATAAAGACGTTAACAAATTTAAGTGATGTAATTCTTTTTTCAGCAGGAATACCATTGCAAGCTGGAATTAATCATATTAACTGTCAAGCACCTATTTATTGGTATAATATATTTAAAAATAATGGCTATGTTTGTTTTGATATACTTAGAGATAAAATTCGTCATTTTGAAGAGATAGAAGTAAGTGGTTCTTATAGGCAAAATATATTGATTTATGTAAAAGAAGATAAGAAAGAAATATTTGAAAATATCGGGTTTCACACAACAGATAAACCTGATTTTTTTTATCTCCCTGGTTATGTATATAGCGCAGTAAGTACTTACCAAGAAGAAATTAATAACTATAAAGAAGAAATTAATAACTATAAAGAAGAAATTAATAACTATAAAGAAGAAATTAA
>CAMQVF010000094.1 GCA_947038115.1 uncultured Spirochaetia bacterium | reverse complement strand
AATAAAGCACGGGGTATTTATAATGAATGCCCCATACTTTTTAGAGTATAATTTTAATTACTAAATGTGTTTTCATCATCATTGTTAATATCTGTATCAGCCACTGCTTTGTATGTGTCAATTTTTTCCATACTATATTTATTAATGTTGAAAGTATATTCTTAAACATTTAAAGTAAGCCCATCATAAGCGGGTTCAATACCTTTAGGCAACTCTTTCATTAATTTTTTATGCATCACATCATGCGTCATATGTGTTAGAAATGTTTTTTTAGGTTTAAGTTTATACGCCAAGTCAACAGCTTCTTGCAGCGACATATGTGTTAAATGTTGTCTGTATCTTAATGCATTCAAAACTAAATATTCTGTGCCTTCTATGAGTTTTATAGTTGAATCAGTTATATAACTTGCATCTGTTATGTATGTGAAATTATTAAATCTATAACCAAGTATATCTAAGACGCCATGTTTTATCGGTAATGGTGTAACTTTTATATCGTCAAATTTTATAGGCTCATTAATTACATGAAATAAAACTTTAGGAAGCCCACCACCTATTTGAGTTGGAGTAAAAAAGAAGTCGTACTTTTGTTTTAAAACTTCCAGAGTGGGTTCATTTGCATAGCAGTTTATAGTTTTTCCATTCATTGCTACATTAATAGATCGAATATCAACTATGCCAGAGACATGGTCTGAATGATGATGCGTATAAAACACGGCTTCAATGCTTCGAACTTTTTCTCTTAATATTTGAGCTCTAAAGTCGATAGAAGTGTCGACCATGTAATTTTTATCATTTTGAGTAATCATTATAGATGAACGAGTACGCTTGTCTCTTTTGTCTCGACTTTCGCAAACTTCACATTCACATCCAATCATTGGGACACCATCTGAAGTGCCAGTTCCTAAAAATTTAATAATCATAAATATAATCCAACTTTATCTAATAATTTCTTAACATATCAATAGCATCTTGTTTATTTGGAGCATCAACTATAGCACTTCCTGCAATCAAAAAGTCGGCACCGCTTTCTATAATTCTTTTTATATTTTTAGAGTTAACTCCGCCATCAACTGCTAAATGTATATTTTTATTATTTTTTTCGATGAGGTCTCTTGCGTCTTTAATTTTTTTATATGTCGACTCGATAAACTCTTGCCCACCATATCCGGGGTTCACACTCATAATAAGTATATGATCAACATAGTCTATAATCGGCTCGATAGCAGAGACTGCAGTATGTGGATTTATTACAATACCAGCCTTGACTCCATAGCTTTTTATGCTCATCAAAATTCTATGCACGTGAATATTATCTTCTAAATGTATGCTAATAATTGAACACCCAGCATTCGCAAAGCTTTCTATATGATTTTGTGGATTTTTAACCATTAAATGGGCATCGAGTGGAAGTTCTGTAATTTGTTTTATATCTTTAGCAACTTTCGCACCGAATGTGATGGGTGGCACAAAAACTCCATCCATTATATCGAGGTGAATGTAGTCGGCACCTATATTTTCTAATTCTTTAATAGTCGAACCTAAATTTGTGAAATCGGCTGTGAGTATAGACGGTGCTATAATAATATTTTTTTTGTTCATTTTATTCTCTTATTTTTTATTTTTTCTAAAGCATTTTTAGCCGCTTCAATTTCAGCCATTTTTTTGCTTTTACCATAACCTCTACCATATACAGTATTTTTTACAGACACTTCAGAGTTAAACTCCATTGCCGATATATTATTATCGTAATTTTCTGATGTATTATAGATGGGTGTTAATTTAAATTGCTTTTGTGTGATTTCTTGAAATATTGTTTTGTAATCTTTATAATTATCTTTGATGCTAATATTTTTAAGTTTAGTCTCAAATGTATTAAGAATAAATTCTCTTGTTTTTTCAAATCCAGCATCGAGATAAATGGCACCGACTACTGCTTCAAATAAATCTTCGAGTAATTTTTTTCTTTCACGACCACCTGCAAGTTCTTCGCCTCTTCCAAGTTGAATGAAATTGCCAAGCCCCAAGTCGGTTGATATTTGATGTAGCATTGTATCTGAAATTAATGTTGCTTTTAGTTTTGATAAAATACCTTCATCGTCTAAATCTAATTTTCTAAATAAATATTCAGTTATAATTAAAGATAAAACACTGTCACCCAAAAATTCGAGGCGTTGATTATCACTTCTGCTTCTATCAGTTTCATTTACAAATGATTTATGTGTGAGTGCTTCAATTAAATACTTTTTGTTTGAGAATGTAACTTTTAATATTTTTTCACATTCAGCTATTTTTTTCTCATTAAGTCTATTATGCATATTATTAATAATACAATAAAAAATATATCAGTCAATAGGTGTAGCGAAAAATGTATATAAAATTTGTTGGTTTATACATTCTATATACGTGTATTTTAAACTAATATAATTGATTTTTTTAAGTATTACTATAGAATTAATACTCGTACTTTATACTTGAAATGCTTGTTTATTTTATTATAAAGTATAGATTAAAAAATATTTAGGAGAGTGATTATGAAAAAAGTATTATTATTTTTGATGATTATATCTATGTTGATATTGTCATGTGGAAAGAAAGCAGACTCTAATGCAGAGATGTCAAAATCTATCACTGTTATGGCGCCTGATTGGGCTGTTCCTTCTGATGATATGATTAAAGAGTTTACTGATGAAACTGGAATAGAAGTTGCTATGACAGTTGTTTCATGGGATGATATAAGAGATAAAATTTCGATTGCGGCTGTTGGTGGTAATGCTGCAGCTGACGTTATTGAAGTTGATTGGTCATGGGTGGGGGAGTTTTTTGCTGCCGATTGGCTTGAGCCTATAAAGATTAGCCAAGCAGAGATTGATTCTATGCCTTCAATAGCACCTTTTATTAAAGATGGTAAGGTTTATGCACTACCTTATGCTAATGATTTTAGAGTTGCTTATTATAATTCAGAGCATTATGCTGCTGCTGGTATAGTTGAAGAGGCTAAAACTTGGGATCAAGTTTATAATCATGCTAAAATGATTAAAGAAAAAGGAGTTGTTGAATATCCTTTATCTATGCCACTTAGTGCGACTGAGCCTACAACGACAACACTTATATGGTTGGCTTTTTCTAAATATGGTGTAGTATTTAATGATGATGGGACTTTGAATAAAGATGCGGTACTTGGTAGTTTAGAGTTTATAAATAAAATTGTAAATGAAGATAAACTTATCGACCCTGCGAATATGACATCTTCTGGAATGGACACATATAGAAAAATTACATCTGGTGACGCTAGTTTTATAGTTGGTCCTACTTCATTTGTTAGCCGAGTGAATGATCCTAAAGAGTCGAAGGTTATAGGAAAGATTGTTCCAATAATGCTTCCTGGTGGTGATTCTATTTCTGAATATACTTTTGCATTGCCTGAAGGTTTGGGAGTACTTAAACTTTCTAAAAATAAAGAAGCAGCTATGGAATATGTTCGTTGGTTTAATAGAGCAGAAACTCAAGTTCAGCTTAATGCTATTCAAAATTCGATACCTACAAGAACTGCCGTGCTTGAAACAATAATAAATAATGGCACTCTTAAAAACACAGGTGCTTTGCTTGAGCAGTCGATGACAATATCTTCACCTTTTCCAAATGGCGTACCTAGCTATTATGCACAAATGAGTGGAAGTATTTTTAATTCTATAAATGAGATGGTTTTGGGTAAAATAACACCTGAACAGGCTTTCAATAAAATGAATACGACTGTAAATTCTTTAATAGAAGAGAATTAGGTTTTAGTAAAATAATTAGGATATAAAAAACTGGAGATTATGAAAAAGAATAATTTTTTTAAGTCTTTAAGAAAATATAGATATACTTTCTTGGCGTATCTTTTGATGATGCCTACTATTATCATAATGACTAGTTTAGTTCTTTATCCTATTTCTACTACTTTAATATATAGTTTAAGAAAAATGAAATTATCTGACCCTTCAAATACAAGGTTTATTGGGTTGGATAATTATATTTCGACATTGTCTTCAGAGAGTTTTTGGTTTGCACTTCAAAATAGTTTAATTGTAATGGTTTTAGTGGCTGTTATGTGCTGTATGATGGGCATTTCTTTGGCTGTTATGATAAATGTAAAAAATAGGTTGAATAATGTATTAATAGCTATTTCAATTTTACCATGGGCTTTACCGCCTGTAGTTAATGCACTTTTATGGCGACTGATTTTTTATTCGGGTTATGGATTTTTTAATAAATTACTTATAAATTTAGGGCTTGTTGATAAACCAGTTTTGTGGCTTTCTGACAGAGGTTATTTACTTGCAATACTTTCCATTTTAGTTTCATGGCGTAATATACCATTTTCTACAATAGTATTTTTATCAGCAATAAGGACTATACCAAAAAGTATTTATGAAGCAGCAAGGCTTGAAGGTGCTAATACTTGGGAGATATTCATGAAAATTACACTTCCAATTCTTATTCCTGCATTTGCAATTGTTATAACATTCACTTCTATAAGTGCTATAAATGTATTTGACGAAGTCGTTTCACTTTCTGGTTATAGTAATATTGCGAAAACTTTACTTGTCGAAAATTATATTGTTACATTTTCGTTTTTAGATTTTGGGCTCGGTAGTTCTATAACATATATAATTATGATTATGGTAGCTATTTTGGCAGCATTTTACATTAAAAGCTTATCGAAGCGGGTTGAGTTTATATAATGCGTGGAAAGAAAATTATTATTTATTATATAGCTGTGGTTGTATTTATAACATTAACGCTAACTCCATTTTTATGGGCTTTAATAGTGAGCCTCACGCCAGAATTTGAGATGTTTAATTCATCGAAGAATTTTTTACCGAGTGAGTTTATTTTTGATAATTATGAGACACTTCTAAGTTTTGAAAGCAGA
>CAMQVF010000093.1 GCA_947038115.1 uncultured Spirochaetia bacterium | reverse complement strand
TATTTTTAATTTTTATGATATTTTTTTCAACTTCTTCGAGACCAATAATTATAGTATATTTAGCATTTTTTTTATTAGCATTTTTAAATTGGCTTTTAATTGAATTCATATCAAAGTCACAATCACTACTTACACCAATCGCTCTAAGGCGTTCCAATATGCTTAAAACATAGTCTTTAGTTTCTTTGAATGCCACGACAAAAACATCGAGCCTGTCGGTCATAAGTTCTTTGCCTTCAAGAATAAGCATAACACGCTCAATTCCCATGGCACTACCAACGGCAGGCACATCTTTGCCCGAGTTAAACATTCCAATTAATTTATCATATCTACCGCCACCCAAGACAGCACTTTGAGAACCCAAATCGCTAGACTGAATCTCGAAAGTAGTTTTAGTATAATAATCGAGTCCACGCACAAGCATTGGGTTTATTGTATATTCAACATTTAATCTATCAAGTTCCGCACATACACTATCGAAGTGGCAACGACATTCATCGCAAACATGATCATAAAATTTAGGTATAGTTTGTATTATACTTTGGCATTTTTCATTTTTACAGTCGAGCATTCTAAGTATATTTTTTTCATAGCGAACTTGACATGTATCGCATAATTCTTCTTTTCTTTCTTTAAGAACTTCTTTTAACTTATTATTATAAATAGGTTTACAGTTTGGACAACCCACAGTATTTAGAAGCAAGTCGAGTTTTACTATTCCAAATGATTTTAAAATAGCAATATTAAGTAGTATAATTTCGACATCAGCCAAATATGAAGTAGAACCGATACACTCGATTCCAAATTGATTAAATTCTCTGTAGCGTCCTTTTTGAGGTCTCTCAGCTCTATACATTGAACCCACGTAAAAAAATTTATTTATAGCGTATTCATTATGAAGTGCATTTTCAATGTAGGCACGAGCAACACTTGCAGTATTTTCAGGGCGTAGAGTGAGTGATCGTCCGCCTCTGTCTTCGAAAGTAAACATTTCTTTGCTGACAACATCAGTTTCTTCGCCGATGCCACGAGTAAAAAGGTCGGTAGATTCAAATAATGGTGTTCTTATTTGTGAATATCCATAAGTTTGGGCTATTTCTTTTATTTGTTGTTCTACAAATTCTCTTCTTTTAGCAGTTTCGTAAAACAAGTCATTAGTTCCACGAGGTCTTTTAATTTCAAGCATTTTGTATTCCTCTATTCTTTATCTTCTGATACAAGTAAAATAGAATAAGCATCATTTTCCCTTGCATTAATTTTTATCGGAGTTATAACATCACCTCTTTGTAAGAGTATATCATTATCACCTTTTAGAATATTACCGTTATAAGGAAGGCTACTGTTAATACCTATCGAAGAAATTGTTACACCATATCGATTTAATGCTCTAGTATCATCCACAAATAATAATATATTTTTATCTTTATATTTTGGATTATTAGCGGCGTTAATTAGTTGCTGTTTTGGTGACGACAATATCGGTGCAACTTTATCAACAGGCACAATAGATATCGATTTATCAACTAATGGCAACATTATCGAAAGAGGTTGAAATCTAGTAGTCTTAAAATCTATTACAGTCGTTGTGCGAGGCAATACTTGCAATTCTTTTTTTAATCTTGCTAATTCATTAATACCTGATGCTCCAATTTGAAGTCTTAAATAAATTATACTCGGAGTATATCTGCTAGATTTTCCAGCTTTTACTTGTGCTTCAGCAAGAAGTCTGTCAGCGTCATAAACATTTCCATAGGCAAAAAGCGTAGTTGCCGCAAGATATAATTTCGACTTTATTAAAAGTTCTTTGTCATCTTTTTTAGTGTATGCATATTGCAAGTCAGCTAAAGCTTGAGCTGCATGAGACGGGTTTTTAGTGCTATCATTTATAAATAGAGAGTAATAAGCGACACCTCTATAGTATGAATATTCTTCTGGTGTTATTCCCATATCTCTAGTATATGGATTAATATTAAACCAATCGGTAGCAATTTTAGGTTCTTGTGCCAGAAGTCTATTTATTATAATTCTTATGTCTTTCGCATTAGCTTGATTCATAGGAGTAGAAGTTCTAACATCACGGCTAATTCCAGAGTTATTTATTGTGTACTGTCTACCTTTAGTAGTGTTTCCATCATCAACAATTATGCTAAACACATTATTTTTGTTTTCCAAAATATTTATAGAATTAGTATAAACATTGCCACCATAAGCGGTAGATATATTTTTTCTACCAAGATTTAAGTTTATACTAAAGTTCGTAGTCGATGTTACTCGATATTCATTATTGTCTATGCGTATATTTAATGCTTTTCCACTCTTGTTTCTTACCATAACTTTTAAGACACTATTCTTTAAAAAAGAGTTTTGCTCTCGAACAATGGTGTTTGTAGCTGGAAGAACACTTGGAGTAGCATTAGTCGATGGGGCTTTATTAGAGTCACCCTTAGGAACTAATATGCCTTTTGTGCTTTCACTTGGAGTAACAGGCATTCCTTGAAAACCTTGTCTAGAAAAAGAATCCTCTTCTGCTTTTTTTGAAGGCTTTCTAGTTGGTGCGAATTTATTACTCTTTAATTCTTCATCAGATAAAACTACATTATTTATCAAATCATAAACATCAGTATTGTCTTTAGTCCATTCATAAGTTAATAAATTTGCCTTTAGAGGTTGTTTAAGTTTTTTCATCATATCATATAATGGTTTTACTGAAGCCGTACTATAGTCATATATTCTAACTCTAGGGTCTTCAGATATTTGCATTAGTGTTTCATAGTTATATGTATAATCTTCTATTGAAAGATATCGTATATAGGTAGACCAAAATAGGGCTGTCATATAAAGTGGGTGACTTGTTTCTCGTGTATCTAAAAAATTCTCAAATATACGACCTGCAACTTCTTGATTAGCTTTTATATACATAGAGCCAGCACCTATATATAGAAATGCTCTGTCGGCATAATAAAGCCCGTCATCTTCTGTATCATATAAAGTTTTACTAAAGTCTTTCATCGAGTCTTGTAATTCAGTTATAGCACCCTGAAAAGTAACGTATGAAGCAAATTGACTTATACCTTTATAAAAAGAGAATATATTAGGGTCAACATTAAGTTTGCTACTATATAGGTTTGATTTAAACCATGACACAGAACCTTCTAAGTCTACATATTGCATTTCTTCTATAAAATCGACAAAAGACACATTACCACGTCTTTGAGGTAATAGCACTATATCAAATAAAAATATTATAACCAATATTGAAAAAAATAATTTCTTCATTATAGCAAAACCTCCCAAACAAATACTTACTTATATTATCGTAATTAGTTTGCAATAAAAACAATAGACTACAATAATATATTATAAATCAAATTTAATAATTTGCAAACTCTTTATATATGATATTGTTAAAATATTTAAATGTGATATATATTTGACAAATGGCTAGTATATAATTATAATTTACATTAGCATGCAATTTAAATTAAATATGGAGGATTGATAATGGATAAAAAAACAAGAAGTATATTGAATTTTTTTGAAGAGCTTACACAAATACCTCGTCCAACAAGAGGGGAGACAAAAGTGGCTGCTCATATTATGAATTGGGCTAAGTCGAATAATTTTGAAGCGAATCAGGATGAGACTGGAAATGTTTTTATATTTGTTCCTGCATCTAAAGGACGAGAGAATGACCCTATAATTACAATTCAAGGTCATATGGATATGGTCTGTGAAAAAACTCCTGAAAGTAAAGTTGATCCTAGCACTGATCCACTAAAGCTTTTGTATGAAGGTGATTGGCTTAAAGCTGACGGCACAACTCTTGGTGCTGATAATGGAATTGCTATAGCTTATGCAATGCAGGTAGCAACTGACGATGAAGTATCAAAACCTAATATGGAGTTATTTTTTACTATAGCTGAAGAAGATGGCTTCGATGGAGTTAGAGGGCTTAAACCTAATACACTCAAGGGTAAGTTTTTAATTAATTTAGATTCAAGCCGTGAGGGTGTTTTTACTGTGGCTTCTGCTTCAACTCAAAATACTGAAGGCAAGTTGCTTGTAAAAAAGGCAGCAATTGACGCTAGTTTAGAAGTTTTAGAAATTACTTTAGATAATGCTGTTGGTGGACATTCGGGCATTGATATTCCTAAGGCTCGTATAAATGCAAGTATCAAATTATTTGCTGCATTAAAACGTGCATCTAAAAAAATGAATTTACAGTTAGTCGCTTTTGATGGTGGAACAAGAAGAAATGTTATTCCTCGAAAGGCTATTGCTATCATTGCTTTAGATTCTAGTAATGTTGATGAGTTCAAATTTATAATGAAAGATTCTGAGCGTGTCATAAGAGAAGAAAATGCTGAAGAGGTTAACTTGACTATTGTTGTCGAGAAATCGCAGTCTAAAGAGGCGTTAAGTTTGGAAGACACTAAAAAATGTTTAGATTTCATGGAAAAACTTCCAAATGGAATTGAGTCATGGAGTAAAGATCTTGAAAACACAATTGAAGCATCTAATAATATAGCTATCACTCGACTGGAAGATGATGGGCTTTTAGTTTTTAGTTTGCAACGTGGAGCTACAACAGAAGGTCTTTCTCGTATAACTGCTAAACTTTTGAGTGTGTTTAACGAATTTAATATTGCTGCTGCTGACATTAATGTTCAAGAAGACGTATCGACTCCATGGTCTCCAAATCCAAATTCTGAATTACTTAAACGTTCTCAAAAAGTTTTTAAATCATTATTCGGCAAAGAGGCTCAAGTTGTTGCCACACATGGTGGGCTTGAATGTGCTTGTATTGGCGAGAAACATCCTGGAATGGATATGATATCTTTCGGCCCTAATATCGAGGATTTGCATTCTCCACAAGAGCGAATTAATATCGTCTCAATTGAGCCAGTATGGAAATTACTTG
>CAMQVF010000092.1 GCA_947038115.1 uncultured Spirochaetia bacterium | reverse complement strand
CTGGAGTTCAGACGTGTGCTCTTCCGATCTGTTTTATTGGGCTTGATTGCCCACCTGAAGCTATTGGCTTTACAGATTCATTTAATTTAAATTATGACAGCTTGGATGCTAATAAAGACTTTATGAATGCATATAATCTTGACGCCACTGTCGACCCTATTATCGCAACTAATTATACAGTTGATGACCCCACCGTTTCTCCAGAAGGTACAAGTGTTGTAACTGCAGGTGTTTTGAAATATGCGGCACCTTGGGAAGAGCTTTCTCCTGAACAATATAATGAAACAAAATATAGAGTGGCTAATCAAATTATCGATCGCCTTGAGATTAAATTTCCAGGTTTCCGTAGTCATATTGAAGAGATTGAAATTGCAACACCTCTCACACATATGCGTTATTTGGGGCATCCCGGTGGGGCAGTCTATGGGTTTGAGCAAGACCTTAAATCATCTGTATTCTTTTTTCCACAAGATGAATTTATTACAGGGCTTACATTTGCAAGTGGTTGGGTAAATACATGTGGGTTTGGACCAAACTATATCTATGGAGATAAAATTGCTAAAAGAGTTATTAAGGAGATAGAATAATGCCAAGTTTAAAAGATACAATTATAAGCTCGATGGTTAATGGTCCTGACGTTTTGCTTGACCGTATGGTTGGCACACGCAATGGTCGTGATTATGCGGCTGATCGTTTTAAAACGAGAGATATTATAAATAAAATACATCCTCAAAAGCTTCACTTGAAAGTTTTAGAAATTACTAATGAAACAAGTATTGCTAAAACAATTCGTCTTATTTCTACAAATGGATATTTACCTGTTTTTCAAGCGGGGCAATATATTAACATATTTCTTGAAATTGATGGTATTCGCACAAGCCGTCCATATAGTATTTCAAGTAGCCCTAAGAGATCGGAAGAGCACACGTCTGAACTCCAGAAAATTCCTACAGGTTTTGTTTCTGATTATTTTCTGGATAAAGTAAAAGTAGGGGATATATTTGAAGCTAATGGACCTGCAGGAGTATTTCATTATAATCCTATTTTCCACAAGAAAAAATCTGTATTTCTCGCTGGTGGTAGTGGAATTACTCCATTTATGAGTATGACAAAAGAGATACTTGAAAGCGGGGCTGATCGTGAAATACATTTAATTTATGGTAGTCGTGATGAAGACGTAACTATTTTTCATAATGAACTGGCTAATTTAGCAAAAAATAATTCTAATTTTAAATATCATTTAGTGCTGTCAGAACCTAATAATAAAGATTGTAAATGTAAAACAGGGTTTATTGATGACAAGTGTATTAAAGAATTAATCGGAAATGTGGACGAATATACTTTTTATTTATGCGGTCCACAGATTATGACGGACTTTTGTATGAAAGGATTGAATACATTAAATGTGCCACATAATCATATTAGACGAGAGGTTTTTGGATCACGTCAAGATATACAAAATGAGGAAGGCTGGCCAAAAGAATTCACAGGCAATGAAATATTCAAAATAACTGTGAACGATAAAGTGATTAATGCCAAAGCAAGTGAGTCTATACTTATCGCACTCGAGAGAGCAAATATTCGTGTTAATGTATGTTGTAGAAGTGGCGAATGCAGTTTATGTCGAATCAAACTTGTTGGTGGAAAAGTCTTCATGCCTCGTGGGGTCGCTTTAAGGCTTACGGATACTAAGTTTGGATACATACATTCTTGTAAAGCCTATCCAATTTCAGATATAGAAATAAGATTATAAGCGAGGTTTATATGTTTTTTTATGAAAGAATTCCAATTCCAACATTAATCATGGCGGGTTTAGTCATTACACTTTTACTCCTATTAAATGAGATTACTCGTAGATCAAAATATTTATCAATAGGTATGTATATTCTCTTGCCGATTTTACTCACTATTTTTGTCTGGCCAAAGACAGCAGGGTCTGGCTCAACTTCGGGTTATTGGTTTGCATGGGTTAAGACATACTCGGCACTTTTAGGCATTATTGGCTTTATGGCTATTAGACATATTAAAAAGCTTGAAGGCTCAAAATTCATGTTTATATTTCCTGCCTTTATACTTTCATTTAATATTTTAGAAGCTGTTTATCGTGATTATGAAGTATATGCTAATTTTAATGGTTTGAAAGTTATCGAAAACGGTCTTACAATGATGGGAGGTTCATGGAATATTATTAATGCTATAGCTGGTATTATTAGTATAATCACCATTACAGGTTGGGTTGGCATAAAAATTTCGAATACCAAAAGCCGTGATCTTGTTTGGCCTGACATGCTTTGGTTTTGGGTAATCGCATACAGTTTATGGAATGCCTCTTATTGTTATAATGCTATTTCAGACCGCTCTTTTTATGCGGGAACTTTGCTTGTAATTACAGCGATGATAGCAGGATTTTTCATCAAAAAAGGTGCATGGCTGCAGCATCGAGCTCAAACTTTGGCGTTATATGCTATGTTCACATTGACTATTCCAGCTTTTGCTAGCTCTTCACAGTTCGCCGTTAAATCATCAAATAATCCGAAAGCTATGCTTGTATTGAGTATTGTTTCATTAATTGCGAATATTGCAGTTCTTGTATTTCAAATTATACAAATGAGAAAACAAAACATTAAAAATTCATTTACAAATGATGTTTATACAAATACAGCATCTTACAAAGCGACATTGAAAGAGAATCAATTAGATTAGAAATAAGGCTGTGTGTAAAGTTTTTATAAGCATTAGAATTAATATTTTAGTGCTTATATTTTTATAGAGTAATTATTGTTTTTCAAAAACTTCTGCCGATTCATCATTAAGTACTGTCGTATAATTAAAGAAATACTTGTTGTTTTCCTCGGCAAGAGAGTGCATATACATTTTGTTATTTTTTATTTTCACAAGATATGTATTAATTTCTGCGCCTTCACTATACCAATTTTCATCCCCTTGAGACTTCATATTAGAACTATCAGGCTTCATAATATAGATTTTTGTATAGCCTTTTAAATCTTTTATTTTTGATGATATCCCATTGAGATGAATAAATTTATCTTTGGCATCGATTATCTCATAAGTGCCTGTAGACACAAACACATTTTCAAGCTTTTTACCTTCTGTGTTTATTGTAACCTCAGTATATTTTCCATCACCTAAAGTTAAATCGGTAAGCCAGAATAACTCATTTTGCATAGTCGTTCGCCAAAGCTCGCCATTTATCGGACTTCCAAGATAGCTATTAGCTTCTTTTAGACCTTTATCTAATTCGGCACTTCCAGTGTTTGGTGCTGCTGCCGTCATTAGTATAAAAAACATAGCTAATAGTATTTTTTTCATATTATAACCCAAATTAAAAAACAGGCAAGTTTCATTTATTTTTTATAATCTAATTATTAAAATAATGGATCATAACCATAATCGATTAGAAGTTTTCGTTTTTTCTCATAAGAAAGAGTTGTGCCAAAAAATTCAAGTAAATTATAATTTGCTAAAATAGCAGCAACATTTGCCTCAACATTCTCATAGCTTACATAGTCAGATTCTGGAGTATTGTTGTCAAAGACTAAATCTAAATGAGAAATATGCATTTTTATTTCTGGTATGTCTACAAGCTCAGCAGCTGTTTGTGCTTCTTCTAATGTAGCATACATATTTTTTGAAATTAATAAAATCACCATGCTCTTTTGAAATATAGGGACAGGCTCTAAAGTTATAAATACAAACTTACTAACATTTGCGGGTGTAAGCTTGTCTGATTTTATTTGATAAATTTCTGCTTTGTTTCCTTTTATATATTTATACAAAGGTGTGTATCTAACATCATTTTTTTCTATATATTGATCATCTCTATCTGTTGCGAAAGGTGTAGTGTAAAGAGGGTTTTCTGGTTTAAACCAATTAGGGCTTAATAATTCACTTGAATATTCTCTTATATTACGCTGCATGTACTCATCTTCTCTAAGGCTATAAACATCGGAAACGAAATTAAGTGTATCGCTTTCACCATCTCCATCAAAGTCGTCTATAATGTCAACAGAACATGACAATAAAAAAGTGTTTATAATAACTATAAAAAATAATATTTTAAATGTTTTCATTATTTCTTCTCCTTCATCATACTAAAAGTATAACCTATATATGCATAACTAGTGAATGCTGAGCTTGGAAAGTCAACATTATTATCTTCAAAATCATTGTAACCAAAAATCTGAACTGTATTTCTTATCCCGAGAGATAGTCCAGTTTTATCAAAATAATGTATTCCAGGGACTATATATTCAATTGTAGCTGATACTCGGCTATCTTTTAATGTTCGGCTAGGTTTGTTGCCGTCAGTATATGTGAGAGTTCGTTCTGCTTTATCACTTGCTACAGAAAACCCAAGTCCAAAAATATCGAATACTAACTTGCTTGCGCTTGCTTTGTCATCACCTAAAGCGACCCCAAGTCCATAAACTATTTGACCACCGCCACCAAGCGAGTTTATTTTTTGTTCAATTTTTCCATTATCAGTGTCTAATGCTGTACCTTTAGCAAATGATGCGGTGAAATTGGCACGTATATCAAGGGAATGCACAAGACCACTTTTATGAGGTGTGAAGTGAAGAGGAAGCCCTAAATCTACCCGCACAATAGGGGCATTAAAGTTGTAACCAGGAACTTCTACATAAAAACCTGAAGGTAGTTCATCCATAGGATTGTAAATCTCTGATGTTCTATAACCACCGCCAACGCCGACTAAAAAATTATAAGTGCCAATAGCCGCATAAGAAAATGTGCTAAAGACAAACAGCGACAACATCGCAACTAGTATTTTTCGCATAAAAACCTCACAAAAATTAATAAACTTTATACATTATAAATATACTATTAATATATTTTTTTACAAGTAATTTTATAATTTTATTCACAGATATTTTTACGTTATAAGTTGATATATTTTTTTGTATTATTTACATTTAATTGTTATATTATATACTATAGATTGATTTATATTTTAATAAGGAGAAATATATTATGAAAAAAA
>CAMQVF010000091.1 GCA_947038115.1 uncultured Spirochaetia bacterium | reverse complement strand
TTAATATATTCTATAAAAACGACCCTGAAATTAGAGGCTTAATCTGTGGGATTCATCCTGATAAAAGAAAACATCTTTTTAAAACTCCTTGGAATCCAAATATGAAAAATGTAGTATGGATTGATAGCTCTTCTGAAAAAAGTGAAGAAAAAGAAATTAAACCTAATAATAGCACTAGTACAAAAAATGATTATGAAGTAAATATCATTGAGCAAGCTCTTGATGATCTTTATCAGGAAGCTGAAAGAAATGAACTTAAAAAAGAAGTTGGCGTCATCAGCTTATATGGAGCTCAAGTTAAATCATTAAAAGATAAATTACAGAAGAACATTTCTAAATATAGCGAATGGCTTGATGTAGAAATAAACACTGTCGATGACTTCCAAGGAAAAGAAAAAGATATTACTTTGGTGTCTATGGTACGAAATCCTTTTTATAAGGAATCACTAAGAAATAATCCATTTATCAAAGAGTATCGCCGTATTAATGTTGCGATGTCTCGTGCTAAAGAATTATTAGTGATTGTGGGGGCTATAGATGTATTTCTTCCTGTTGTTATTAATCTTAATGACAAACCTGTTCATGTCTACCGAGCTATTCTAGAAGATAATCGAGAAAAAATGTCAATTATAAATGGTGCAGAAGTTCTAAAAAACAAAGGAAGTAATAATGATATCGCATAAATTCCCAATATTTCTTCCTTGCTATAATTTGTCTGTTAATTATGAATACACCGAACAAGAACGGAAAATGAACCCGATAGAAATGCTTGTACTAACAACTATTATTCAAGCAAAAAAACATTATCCCACACAACTATTAATTAAAAGCTTCGAAACTTTATCTACTAAAATGGATATTCATTTTGATAAAAAATTATACGCTGACATGGTTAACGAATTAAAATCCCGTGGCGTATTAGAGATAGAACATAGTGCTAAATCTGTAAATATTTTAGAATGCTCTGTCAAGCAAGTAAAAATTCCTTTACGAACAATGGAATTCTACAAAAAACAATGTATTATTAGTGAAAAGAAAACAGACATCGCTAATCTTTTTAAAAGATATCTAACTGATGACGAATTACAACTTAAAAAAAATAAAGAATATTTGCTTAATCCTGAAGCGGCTTACTACCCCATTAGTAAAATTCCACCATATACAATTAATGACGATATTGAATCGATTCTCAAACTATACAATGATAAAATAAATTATTTATATATCAAAAAGATAGATAATTCGAAGAATGGTTATGTAGAAGAAGAATGTACAATATCAATTGATGACGATGGAAAATTAGAGATTTCAACAGGCATTGATGCATGGGATGAACATTTAAAAGAATGTAAGCTTGACATGATAAAAGAAAATATTATCAATAAAGAATTTGCAACTGGAAAGCGTTTTCAAATCTGTGAATGGAAAGATTTATATGATAAAAAAATATCTTTAACAGAGGAAGTGAAAACAGGAAGTGAGTGGACTGTCAGTGATGGATCATTTTACTACATAAGTGATTCTATAAAGATTATCTGTGGCAAAGATTTTTATTATAATAATGAAGACAAAACTATCACTATTCCTATGAATTATCCTGAAGAATCTTATACATTCTTTGATGAAGATATATGTCATAAAAGATACAAAACTAAAGTTGATTATGCACAAGCAGGGCAATCCTTAACTATACCTATATATGTGGAAAAATCGATAGAGACAAACTCATTTGTTGAAGAAGTCACAAAAAAATTAGTTGCCAGCGCTAAAAATACAGATAGTTTTGAGAATTTAAGTTTAATTTCTATACTATTATATCTTTTTAAAGATAATGAAAATGCAGATTACGCATTAATCAAAATTCTAAAATTAAATAAAAAAATGGATACTCTTGAAAATTTTACTAATATATTACCTTCATTCTTACCTGAAAAATATATAAAATTAGCAACAGATAAAATATCTGAACTTATAATATTTACTCTAGATACCCTTGAAGAACGTTTAGAACACATATTAAAAAATATACGAGAAAAAGAGAAAAAAGATTCATTTATCTCAAGAGTATTAGACCAATATTCATGCCAAGAAAAAAATATTAGCCAGTTAAATGAAGAAATTTGTAATATATTAAAAGAGAAAAAATTTGAAACTCTAAATATTAATTCTTATATAAAAAAACAATTAGAGCCTTCTAATAACTTTGATGAGCTTGAATTATTTGCGATATATAACTTAATCGATAGAAAACAAGTATCAAAAGCTTTTGAAAATAAAACTATTGTCGATGTTTTTATAGATAACTACAATGATATTTCAAAAGAGCTTAAAGAAGAAGTTTCTTCTCTGCCTATAGGTAAAGCTATAAATATATTACTAAAAGGTATAGAACAAGTAAAAAACAACCCCATTTTATTAAGAGAACTTAATGGATATTTCAAACAAATAAACGCCGATCAACAACAATGGTTAGAAGAAAAACTTAATTGTAATACTTTCATCCAATTAGCAAAAATTTGTGGCACATATTATAACAAAGATATATGCATATGGGATACAAATACCCTACTCGATAGTGTTGACAAAATTCCCGTTTGTTTTAAAGAATATAGTTCTACTCGAATACATATTATTCCAGAAATTGTTTTTGAAGAACTTGCTAAATTAGAAGAAGATGATGAAGAAAAAAATCAATTAGCTAGAAAAGTAAATCTTAAACTAAGTGATGATAATAAAAAAGCATATACAATGACAAAGATAGGTGATATCGATACAGAAATTAGAAAATATAAAGAAAATCACTACTCTACCGACGAATGTATTATTGAGTATATAAAATTATTAGTAGAATCAGAAATTGGACGGTATTGTTCTAAAATCGCTATATTTAGCAATGATAACAACCTAAGTACACAAGTGCTTACTATTAGTAAAAAAATTATTAGTATTAAACCACTAAACACCGACCAAAACAATAATAATAAAGCTAAACCTAAAAATAAAAACAAAAAGAAAAATAAAAAGAAATAAAGAGTTACATTTATAAGCCATATGCCCCAAGCACAAATTAATAATTAGCGAAGATTTCTATGCAAAAATATAAACTTCGATTACTCAATATAGAGAACAACAAGACAGAATTTTTATAAATGGAGATTCTAATATTATTAATTAATATATTTTACAAATTTTAATATAAAAAGTGCTTGCAAAAAACTATAAATATGCTATCATAAATTTCAAATGTGCTTGTAGCTCAGTTTGGATAGAGCGTTAGATTGCGGTTCTAAAGGCCGGAGGTTCGAATCCTCTCAGGCACACATTTTTATCAGTTAAAAAAACAATCATTAAAATTGACTAAAAGCTTTTTTTAGTATACCTTACTATAAATAATACTTATAATTTAAGGACAAAAATATGAAAATGTTTACTAAAATAATATTAATGATTGCTATCATTTCTTCTACTGCATTCACACAAACAGTAATGAAGCAAAAATTAAATATGTCAGTTGATGAAGCGACTACAAAATTAACAGAGAATCTAAAGTCTAAAAATATGACAATATTCACTGTTATCGACCATAAAAAAAATGCGAAAGCTGCGAATCTTACTATGCCTAATTCAAAACTAATAATTTTTGGCAACCCAAATGCTGGCACAAGTTTGATGAATGACAATATTGCTTGGAGTTATGAACTTCCTTTAAAAATAGCGATATTTGAAGATAAAAATGGTGAAGTATGGGCTTATACAAGAATGCTAGCGACTGATGTGAAAACGACTAAAGAAAAAGCCCGTATAGATGGTATAAATAAGGCTCTTAAAAACTTTATTATCATTAAATAAGAATTTGATTTAAAAGTTCTAATATGATAATATAAATGTCTTGAGAGTTAAGATTTAATAGAAGTAAAACTTGTATAATAGTTGTGATAAGGACAACGAGTTTCTACCTGCCTCCGTAAATTGGCAGACTACAAGGACAAGATGAAAAATAATTATAGTGAATTTTATAAAAATGGCTGTATGCCTAAACGCGTATTAATTAAGGAGTGTTTTAAACTTTTTACTAATATGCGTTTTTTTATTTTCATATATTAAGGATGATATAATGATTAAAGTCGGTATAATAATGGGCAGTAGAAGTGACCTACCAACCATGAATGAAGCTTTTGAAATACTCAAACAATTTGGTATTGAATGTGAAGTAAAAATTGTATCGGCTCATAGAACGCCTGAAGAAATGTTTGAATATGCGAGAACTGCAAAATCACGAGGGCTTAAAGTAATTATAGCAGGGGCTGGTGGTGCTGCTCATCTACCCGGCATGGTTGCAAGTCTCACAATACTTCCAGTAATCGGCGTGCCTATTGAGAGTAAAATATTAAAAGGCATCGACTCATTACTTTCGATAGTACAAATGCCCGCAGGTGTTCCTGTTGCAACTGTCGCTATTGGTGGTGCTAAAAATGCTGGGCTTTTGGCTTCACAAATTATCGCACTTGAAGATGAAAAAATTCTTGAAAAAATTACTGAATATCGAAAGAATATGAAAAATTCTATATTAGAAAACAGCGAGGTTCACTAGCTTTATGATAGATAAAAACAAGACAATAGCTGTTTTAGGTGGTGGTCAACTCGGCAAAATGATTGCAGACTCTGCTTTTAATATGGGTTTCAAATCTATAGTTTTAGACCCTTCAGAAGACGCTTGCGCAAAACTTTCGAATGACACAATTCATTTGGCACATGATTATACAAACGAAGAAGCATTAAAATATATTTGCGACAATAGCAGGGTGATTACTTATGAATTCGAAAATGTTGAAAGTAAAGCCATCGATTTAATTGAAAAATATGACGGCAATATTCCACAAGGTAAAAAACCTCTTTACCTAAGTCAACATAGAATAAGAGAAAAAGAAGCGGTTATAAAATTGGGTGTAAAAACTCCTAGTTTTATAAAAATAGAAAGCAAAGATGAATTAAAAAATGCCTTCAATCAAATAAATTTACCTGCAATATTAAAA
>CAMQVF010000090.1 GCA_947038115.1 uncultured Spirochaetia bacterium | reverse complement strand
TTTTAGACCAACTCTTCGCTAAAACTTCAGGTGGGCAACCCATAGAGCCACTTTCATTAAGCGCCGATAAATCATCTATCATTTTATTTATAAGTGCCAAAGTCGCAACACCGTCTTCTTCAGGAGCGTCCTCAAATAATAACCCATTATGATTTTTAGGGCCAGGATATACAAAATATTGTCCTGTGGCAGGCGGTAATGGATATGCACCAGCTTGTATCATAAAGCCTATAATGTCAATAAAAAGACCAGTTTTAGAAATTTTACCGTTTTCTACACAACTGAATTCCGCATAACGTAGGCTAATCATTTTATTTGTAGCTCTAATACCCAACCAGTCAGAAGTAAAATTACCCATAAAATGTCCCATACTCATAACCCACTGTTCGCCAGATATCTCATTAGTACCGCCAATAAATATATCTTGACGTCTTTGAATATTTGTAACAGCCTTCATTAATGGTGACCAAAACTCACTCACAACAGCGTCGATACCATTTTGTTCACGAAAAGGATAAACCCCTCTCCATAAATAATCAGACGACATATGTTGCTTAAGAACTTCAGAAACATTAGATGCATCAGAGTTATCTAAAGCTTTAAAATACTCTCTAACTATCTTTTTCGATTCTTGATATTTCATAAAATTTCTCCTTTTATCCTAAACTACTAAAGGGTTTTCTTTTTCTTTTTGAAAGTCTCTGGCAAGAAAGCCCATACTATAATTCCAAGTAGGAAGAAGGCAGCAGGAATTGTAAGTGCAGCTTTAAATCCTAATTTAGCACCTAAAAATCCTATAATAGGAACTGCAATCATAGAAATAATTCTTCCCATATTAAAACAAAAACCAGCAGCTATTGTTCTAAACTTTTCAGGGAATAATTCAGAGTAATAAGCACCCCACACCCCTGAATATCCCAAACCGATACCAAATAAAAATGCACAAGTAAAGAATATAGCCAAACCTACATCTACTTTTAATGCCATATAAACAGGAATTATAGCGGCACATAGAACCATACCCCAAATATTCTTTTTACGTCCAAAGTTATCAGCGACAAAACCCCACATATTAAAGCCAATAAAATGCCCAAGATTCTGAATAGAAATCATTCTACCCCAATCAGAAGCAGCAAGTCCTAGACCATCTTGAAGATAAATAGGTACGAATTGAGAAAACCCAGAATAACCTGAAAAGTTCATTCCTGAAAGCGCAAGTGCACCCAAAGCAATCCAAGTATGAGACATTAATAATTCTCTATATGTAGGCTTACTAATTTGAACACTGCCGTCAGCCAATTGTTTTTGCGCACGTATAGTTTTACCATCATCAGGCACAAAAAATATAACCATCAAAATACCAATAAAAGTTGGCAACACAGCTACCCAAATGAGCACAGTCCAATTTGTATCGATAAAAGCAACGGCTATTTCACCAGCCAAAATACCAGCCACGGCAAATAAAGATGAAGCAAAAGAAGTTAAACGACCTCTATACTTCTGTGGAAATAAATCAACAATTAAACCGACTGCAGTTCCAAATATACCACCAAGAGCCACACCAGAAATTAATCTTAATATAAACCATGCGGTAAATGACTCGTATGTAAATATATGAAAAAACGAAGAAACGGCAAAAGCAAGTGCCAAGCCTATTAATGTTTTTTTCTTCGATGTGTTCGAGGCTATAATTCCTGCGAGAATAGTACCACCCAAAGTACCAAATGACATAACAGAAAACAGAATACCAAAATTAGTTGTGTTTATTCCCCAGTTTTTCATTAGTGGGCCTAATAAACTTAGAATATAAAAATTATAGCAATAGAAAAAATATATTACAAGTATCGAAACATAGGCAAGAATTCTACGGCCAATAGTAAGCTCTTTACCCAAAACCACATCGTCAACATTCATATTTTTAAATTTAGATAACATCGATAAATAATCCTTAAATAGTTATTATATAAATAGGCTCTAGTTAAATAATATAACTAAAGCCCATTCAGTTTTAATTTTATTTTCTACTCTTCAAAACACTCACATTCATCACAATCATCAGTATGAATTTGTCTTAAAGCATCTAAAGCGTCGAAAGTTACCCACTCTTCAACAATTTTACCGTCTTGTACTTTGAAATGGCTTATACCGAAAATAATTACCTGTTTACCAGAAGGTGTTCCAAAATAACCTAAACCTTCATGTGTTCCACGTAAATACCAACGTACTGCGATATCAGCATGAGTACCATGATCATTAATCATAATTCTTGCTGTTTGATAATGAGCATTAGGGAAAGAAGCAAATAGACTTATTAATGAACCACGAATTTGGTCATGTCCAACTAAGTCTTTATCACAAATAAAATGTACTACAGCATTTTTAGCATAATAGTTTTTAAGTTCATTGAAGTATTTACCTTGATAAATATGGTTTAACGCCTCAAGCATAAACTCAGCAACACTATTATCTTTAGCCGTATATTTTGTAGGAGCAATTTGTCCATACATTGCTTCAGCCAAACCAAATTCTTTTTGTAGAGCTGGCTGTTTGTCTTTACCATTACGAGCCATTCTCTTAGCAACTTCTACAGCATCAAGACCTAATTGCTGCACTATCCATAAATTGTCCCTTACCAACCATTCTTCATATATCAAATTATTTTCAACAGCACAATCTACAGTAGTTCTGAAATTTATTTTTCTTCCTGTAGCTGGACCAAAAGTAGAATCGTTAAGATTTGTAGCGATAGAAAGAATTCTGTGGCTAGACATAAAACCCTTCTCCCCATGATTTGACCACACTACATCTTGACCCATCAAACGTCTATCAGGGAAAGAATATAGAGTAGATAAAGTGTTACCGATTACATCTTTAACACCGCATAAATTAGATGATCCTAAATGCATAATAACGCTAGGAGCATAAGTGTCATAAATTACACCAATACCATGCTCTTCCCAAATCCAATGAGTTATTTTAATGATGTAGTCGACAAAATTGTCATAACAATCATCGAAGCCTTCCATTTTTTGATTTTTTGGAGCAAGCTTTAAATAAGACTCATAGCTATGATTTCCTAAAGAATTCACTTCGTTTACATCTCCATAGAAAATTACATTCGTAGAGCAATCAGATTCGTTGTTTTTTGAATAATCCATCTTGTTAGAGTTCCTTGATTTTTTAGATTTTACACTCTCTTGTACTTTAGGTTTAGATATTGTATCTTCATTAAGTACGCTTTCTTGCACTTTTGGTGTCGAAGCAATATCTTCACCAAGCACGCCTTCTTCATTATCTTCCATAAATAAAAACCTCCTTTTAATAATAAAAACAATACTAATTATGTAACCGCTTACAATAATTTAAGCACCATATCAGTACATTATAGCAACACTTGATACATTATTAAACCTATAGTCGTCTAGTATCTAATAATGTAACCGATTACACACTATTTAATATATACAATATTATCCATTTGTCAAGTTATAAAGGGTAAATATTTCTATATTGGCAAAATAAATATTTTAATATATAATATACAAAGGTAAATTAACTATGATTTTTGAACACATACAATATTCTTTACTTTTAACCATCATTCCACTGGTGATTTTTTTATATCTAAACGCTAAAAAACGCCGTGAATATATTTTAAAAAAGTATTTCTCAAGCTTTAATATTAATGAGAACTATAAAAGCACTGAAAAAAAACGCGTTATGCTACTCTATTTTTATATATTATCAATAACATTCGTAGTAATCGCACTTATGCAACCGCAATGGGGAGTATCGGAAGAAAGTGTCAAAGTTGATAATTATAATATCGCAATAGCATTGGACTTGTCAGAGTCTATGAATGCCCAAGATATTAAGCCATCAAGGCTTGAGAAATCGAAACTAGAGATAAAACATTTCTTGAAAAATAATAAAAACATATCGATAGCACTGGTTGGCTTTGCTGCGAGTAGCTTCATCGCAAGTCCACTCACGCAAGATGTCGACACACTTTCTATAATACTCGACAACATGACGACAAAATCTATAACACAGCAAGGCACAAGAATTGCCGACGCTATAAATACTGCCATAAATACTTTCCCAGAAAACTACATACAACCACGTTCTATAATCGTTATCACTGACGGCGAAGATCATCAAAAAGAATATTCAAGTATTATAGCCGATTTAAAAGAGAAAAATATAAATATATACGGTGTCTCTATAGGCTCAACCGATGGAAGTTTTATCCCGATTGGAAATTCTTATAAAAAAGATCAATATGGTGAAAATGTTTTGTCAAAAAGAAATGACAATGCTCTAAACTTTATCAAAGACGAACTTGAAGGCAAAACATACAAATCAGACAATGCGAATATTCCATTTGATGAAATTTTTAATAATATAAAATTAAGTGGTAAATATGAAAAAACTCAAAATATAAAAAGCTATAAAAAACATTTTCAAATTTTTATTTTCATATCGATAATAGCCACCACTTTAATTGCCATTTCAATGTGTTATTCTTTTAATAAAAAATAATTCACTATCTAATATTTATAACCTGCTGCCATTTTGGAAGAGCATATCGTCCAGTATTACCCACCGAATTACCCTTAGCATCAACAACTTGAGCCTCAGCATAAAGTAAATATCTTCCTTTTGGCAAAAATTTATTAGCCGAAGTACGTCCATTAAAATAGAATTGAGTTTGTGATTGCCCATTTACAACATATATTTTTGGCAGTGAAAAAATTAATGTACGAGACAAAATTTTATTATTACTAGAAAGTCTTCTCGCATAAACTCTTATACTCGTAAACAAAGCCTCTTCAGGAGCTTTCACAACCAAAGTAATAAACATTGGGTTTCTTCTAGTCGCCGTAAGATTTCCATTATAATTTAATATGAAAGATGCTATTTTTGTTTTATTCACTGATTTTACAGCAACATCAGGCGATTTGTTCTCGTATTGACCCTGAAATTCTGAATCAATAGCGATTTTTTTAGCATTAGTCATAGGTTTCTCAACCACTAAATCTACTTTTTTATT
>CAMQVF010000089.1 GCA_947038115.1 uncultured Spirochaetia bacterium | reverse complement strand
AAGAATTTACTTTAAAGAATGTAGTAAGAAGTGAACCTACAAAAACTAACACTCGATTGAAATTATTTTTTTATCCAAAAAAAGAGATTAGCTGACTTGACTTTTTTAACAAATGATATCATACTAGAAGAGCAAAACAATGGTAGTAGATTTTTATAATTAAAAAGAGAGAGATAGAATGCTTTATTTTATAAGTATGGGTTGTTGTACCCTAAAATTAAACAACTGGACTTTTTTAGTCATTATTTTTAAGCCTTTTAAGAAAGGCATTGATCTTTTTACAGATTTTTTTATGAGAAATGCGACGCAGTCGTTCTTTACCTCTCTGGTTAAACATCTAGATTATTGTTTTGCGATTATAACTAGCTGTGTCGCTTTCGATATTTTTCTTCAAGAACCTTTGACAAGTTCCTATTATTTAAGTATAATGAATACAAGGATTTTTGATTCTAATGAAAAAAAACTGTATAATACTTTTAATATTAATAATATCATCTGCCTCAGCAAAAAAAAATAATGCATATGTTGGAGAAATTCCAGACTCTAAATACTTAAACGTCGACGACTTTGTAAATAGAAACTTTTTTGGTGGAGAGACTGTCAAAATCAGAACTAAAGGTTTTGCTTCCATTGACAACAGAGGCAAAGCGGATGCAATATCGAGGGCTTTAGATTCTGCTCAAAGAAATGCTGTTGAAGAAACTGTTGGTACTTTAATAGAATCCGACACACTCGTTCAAAATAATGTGCTCATAAGAGATGAAGTATATGAAAAAACTTATGGATATATCGAAAGTTATAAAGTCTTAGAAATTAAAGAAATTGATAATGTCATGTATGCTGAAATTGAGGCATTTGTTGGCGTAGATATGATTGAAGATAATTTGATGGGCATGGGAATACTACTCGGCAGAATGAATATGCCTAGAATCGCCGTTTTAGTCACCGATACAAATGGCAACTTGAACTATGCATTCAATACTGAACTCGAGAAAAATATGAGCAAAAAAGGGTTTACATTTGTAGATGCCGAAACACTCGAGAATGTTATAAAAAAAGAACAAATCGACTATAAAGATATTCTAAACTCAACCCCTTCAAAACTAATCGATATGATAAGCGTAGGTACTAAGGCGCAAATAGCTATAATTGGAAATGCTGACGCAAGCTTTTTTATGCAAATTGAAGGCACTCAAATGAAAAGCTACCGAACTGACATAAAAATCAAAGTTATTAACATGAGTGACGCCACAACAATAGCACAGGCAACGCATCAAACTGGCGCTGTCGGTGGTACTGATGCCGACGCCTACTCTATGGCACTTGTGAAATCGGCCAAAGTTGTTTCAGGTGATATTACAAAACAAATTACAAAAAAATGGCAAGAAAATCTACAAATGGGTAGCGAATATAATCTTTTTATTGTGGGACTAGAATTCGAAGACGCTCTAAAATTTGAAAAAGAATTACCTATGTATATTTCAAAAATAAAATCGGTATATAACAAAGGGTTTAATGCTGACTCCTCTACATTTTTGATAAAATATATTGGTAGTGCCAGAGATTTAGCACTCGACTTAAACGATAAAGTAAAAAATATGGGATATGAAATTAATATTAAAAGTTTTAACGAAAAAACTATTCATGTTAATATCAAAAAAATAAAATAAATTATGAACGAAATTAAAAAAGATATATATAATTCCTCGATAGTTGTGCATGCTTGTTGTGCCGTTTGTCTATGCCATCCAAATGAAGTATTAAAAACTCTCGGCTATGAAAATATAATTTTTTATTTTTATAACCCAAATATATTTCCTATAGAAGAATATGAAAGACGTAAAAATGAACTCATCTCCCATGCAGAAAAATATAATATTAATATTTTAGTAGAAGAAAGCGAAGACTACATAAATAAATGGTATGAAGATATTGAAGGCTTTGAACATGAAAAAGAAAAAGGCGCAAGATGTGATATATGTTTTTATCACAGGCTTAATAAAACATTTGAATATGCTAAAAAAATTGGAGCTAAAACTGTAAGCACAATAATGACTATAAGCCCTCATAAATCATCTAAAAAACTTGAAAGCATTGGCACTAAATTATCTGATATTTTTAATATAGATTATTTACCAGTAGATTTCAAAAAGCAAGACGGCTTCAAGAAAACAAATATTTTAGCAAACGAAAATGGACTCTATAGACAAGACTATTGTGGATGCGAATTTAGCATCAGAAAAGATGAGCAATAAGCAATGCCTAACCTATTGTAACATTTTCAGTTGGAAATTCAATCATCGAATATTCTTTGGTCGATTTAATATCGCCTATGCTCATAAAAAATGTCAAATATCCAACACGTCCTATAAACATTAATCCTACTATTATCCATTTACTAGCAAAAGATAAATCGCCAGTTATACCAAGTGAAAGCCCAACTGTCGACATGGCTGAAACTGTTTCAAACATAATAGGCAACATCGACGGTGATTTTTCTATATAATAAATTGATATCGCCGAGGCAAACCATATAGTTAACGCAAGTGTCGCAATAGCTACCGATTTATTAACCGTTGTAGAAGGGATTCTGCGATTCGAAACAATTATACTACCCTGATTTTTTATGGCAGAAACTACAGACGCTAAAAATATAAAAAATGTAGTCGTTTTAATACCACCACCAGTACCACCTGGCGAAGCTCCTATGAACATTAAAAACATTGAAAAACCTAAAGTGAGCGATGTAAATGAAGAAAATGCTACTGTCTCGAAGCCTGCAGTTCTTGTACTCACCGACTGGAAAAATGCTGACAATATTTTGTCTTTAAGAGAAAGATCTATAAATGAGTGGGAATATTCATTATATAAAATAAATAAAGTACCAACAACTATAAGTAAAATCGACATCATCACCGCTATATATGTTTGAGCATCAATTCTAAATTTCGAGTATTTATTATATAAACTTATGTTGAAAAATCTTGACAAGAAAAATTGAAACATGGTGAGAATAACTTTATAGCCTATTCCACCCAATATAATTAACATACTAATAGTAAGAACAATTGGAATATTACCTACAAATGAATGAAGCCCATCTGAATATAAACTAAAACCTGCATTACAAAAAGAACTTATCGAGTGAAATATTGCTGAAAATATCCGCTCATTCATAGCTTTTTCTGGCAAGACAAAGAATAAAATTAAAGCACCAATAGCCTCGATAAGAAAAGTAGCTATCAAAATCATTTTTATTGTAGCTTTCACCATATCTTTATTTTTCGTTTCAAACATTTCAAGAATACGTATTCTATCTTGTATGCTTCCACGTGCACGTAAAACTAAAATTAATATGGCAGATATCGACATTATTCCAAGTCCACCAACTTGAATGAGAAATAAAAGTACTAATTGACCAAAAAAACTAAGCTCTTTTGATATATCAATAACACTAAGCCCAGTTACACAAACAGCACTTGTTGCCATAAACACCGAATCAACTATCGATAAATTAGTGCCAATTGTCGCCATAGGCAAATAAAGCAAAAGACTTCCAAGTGATATTGCAAGCACAAAAGACGATATTATCATCTGCGATAAAGTAAACTTTGAATGTGATAATTTTGTCCAACTCGAACCTATGATTAGTAAAAATAAAAGTGAACCCAAAGAAGTCCAAATTACTCTATAAATAAAAACATCATAATGATTTTTCGATACATAAGTTAAAACAAGTAGCCCTGTAAGCTCAATCGAATATACTATTATATCAGATGTCGTTTTAGACTTTGTTATAAGCCTCATTAAAATAAATGAAAAAAATATCGCAACAAATACGAGAATAACATCAAAATGCGTAATTAAAATAGGGAGCTTTTTATTAGATGAAATTTGAGTTAATAAAAGAAAAATTGAAAATATGGATATTACAATAACAGAAATGCTAGAAATACGCATAAAAAAATCAAACAAATTCTTTAACAAGACATTCTTCTCATTAAAAACCGTTATACGATTATACTGACCACCCTTTCGAATATGTACCATATTAATTATCCACTTTTAAAATACTAAACACAAGCATACATTCTAATATATATTAAATTATATGTAAATAGCTTTACAAATATTTTATAAAGGACTTCTTGTATTTACCTCATTATTTTTCAAAGCTAATAAAAAATCTTGATAAGCTAGTTTTAACCCCTCTTCCAAAGAGACTTGAGGCTGCCATCCAAGTGCATGAAGCCGAGAATTATCCATACATTTACGCATAGTGCCATCAGGCTTAGTTGTATCAAAAGTAATTTTACCCTCAAAGCCAACAGTTTTAGAAACCAACTCTGTAAGCTCCTTTATAGTAACTTCTTTTGCAGCACCCACATTAATATGAAGACTTTCAGAATAATTAAGCATAGCAAAAATGACTCCGCTTGCAAAATCATCAACATAAGTAAACTCACGCAAAGGAGCACCAGTTCCCCAAGCCATAACTTCACTTTTATTATTTTCTTTAGCCTCATGAAAACGTCTCAATAATGCTGCTATAACATGTGAATTTTCAGGATCATAATTATCATTAGGACCATAAAGATTAGATGGCATAGCCGAGATAAAATCACAATTATATTCACGCCTATAATACTCGCATAATTTGATACCCAATATTTTAGCCAGAGCATAACCTTCATTAGTAGGCTCCAAAAGCCCTGTGAGCAAATACTCTTCTTTAATAGGCTGCGGACATTCCTTAGGATATATGCAAGAACTACCCAAATATACAAGTTTTTTCACTTTACTTTCAAAAGCAGCCCTCAAAACATTTATTGCCATAAGCGTATTATTTTGTGCAAACTCAACTGGATATGTGCTATTAGCAATAATTCCACCAACTGTACCCGCACACATAAATACATATTCAGGCTTTTCGGATTTAAAAAATTCTGATGTTTGATTATAATCAGTAAGATTTAATTCCTTAGAAGTTTTATAAATTAAATTATTATACCCCTGTTTCTCAAGCTCTCTGACTATAGAACTTCCTGCAAGACCTCGATGACCTGCTACATATATTAAAGAATTTTTATTCATAAATA
>CAMQVF010000088.1 GCA_947038115.1 uncultured Spirochaetia bacterium | reverse complement strand
ACATGATGAAGCGATTAAAGATTTTAATAAAGCTATAGGAATTAATCATAATTATAGTGAAGCTTATTATAATAGAGGTATTGTTTATTACAAGCTAGAAAAATATAAAGAAGCGATTGAAAGTTATGATGAAGCTATAAAGCTAAATGAGAATTATAGTGAAGCTTATAATAATAGAGGTGTTGCTTATGTTGAGCTAGAAAAATATGATAAAGCAATTAAAGATTATACAGATGCTATAGAGTTAAATAGTAATAATAAAGTTACTTATTGTAATAGAGGTATTGTTTATTACAAGCTAGAAAAACATGATGAAGCTATGGATGACTTTGAGACTGCTGGTTTTGATGCTGTGAGTGGTGATGAAGAAAGCATGGGCATTCTAAAAGAGTTGGCTAAAGTTAATAATGCTAAAGCCATTGAGTTTTGCAATAAACATAATATTGGTTTATAATAGTTTCTTCTATAATATAGTATAATTTTTTTATATTAAATATAGGTGTTAACAAAAAATAGGAGTATGGATATGACATTTAAAGATTTAGAAAGATGGTATGAAAAGGAATTTGCATCGAAAATTACAAAGGAAGAGATAACTAAAAATAGCCCTGATTTAATAACTATAATAAAAAATCTAAAAGAGACTAGTCATGATTTTAAAAATACTGCTATCGAAGTGCTAAACGGCATGGAATATTCTTTTAATTATGGTAGCATGCCTCATAATATCACAAAAGATTATCTAAAAAAAGCTACTGATGTGTTTGAAAAATTGGATAAACTTGAATCGAATACAGAAGAGCAAAAAAAATTGATAGCAATATTCGCTTACTGCATAAAAGAAAAATTAGGTGAGACTGATAAACCAAAAGACAGATATAAAAAACAGTGGTAAAAGGGAATTATATAAAGCTATAAATAAAAAATATTGAAAAATCTATTGATTATACACTCTTAATATGCTATATTGGAATTGTATATTTTATTAATAATTTAAGAGATTTTTTATGTCTATTTCATTGACTGATATTGGTTATGTTTTAAAGTTAGATTTTATAAACACTATAACAGTTTCATTATTAGCTTTATATATTGGTCGTCTTATAAAAGCAAAGAGTAAGCTTTTTGATAATATAGGCTTTCCAGCTGCCGTAACTGGTGGGTTGATATTTGCTTTCATCAATTTTCTTTTGAGAGAATTACATATTGTAACAATTGAGTATAATACTTCGCTTCAAAATACATTCATGATGATATCATTTATATGTATAGGGCTTTCTATATCTTTGAGTGAGTTTAAAAAAGAGGGTAGACGTCTATTTGTATTTGCAGTATTAAGTATTTTTATGGCATTATTTCAAAATGTTATAGGTGTGGTTATAGCTTTGATAGCGGGTCTTAATCCATTATTTGGAGTGCTTTCAGGTTCTGTTTCACTAAGTGGTGGCTACACTTTATCATCTGTTTTTGGTGAAATGATAGAAAAAATGGGTGTGAATGGTGCTCAGTCTATTGCATTATCTTCATCAACATTTGGAATTGTTGCGGGTGCACTTTTGGGCTCCCCATTAGCTGTGCGTATTATAAAAAAGAATGGGTTAGAGCCTGAGCATATAGTGGAGAAAAAAGATATAGCGGTTATTAAAAGTCCTAATAAATTTGATATAACACCGCAGTCATTATTTATTAATCTTACGTTATTATTTGTGTTAATGAGCTTTGGGCTTTTTATAAGTATGCTATTTCAAAAATATACTCCGATAATATTACCGTCCTATATTCCAGCATTACTTTGTGCTATAATTTTTACTAATATAAATGGACAGTTTCATATAATGAGTAATTATAGCGATTTAATAGATATATTAAAAACCACATCGATATCTATATTCCTTTCAATGGCATCGACTTCATTAAAGCTATGGGAGTTAGATAGTTTAATATTTTATGTTTTGCTGATATTAATTTCTCAAGTTGTATTTATGTACTTTTACGCCAAGTATGTCGTGTTTAAGGCTATGGGTTCTGATTATGACGCTGCTTTAATGGTTTCTGGTATATGTGGATTTGGACTCGGTGCGATGACTAATGCTATGGGCAATATGGTGGAGGTTAGCTCTAAATATGGCTATACTGCGCATCCTTATATCATAGTTACAATAACTGGGGCATTCTTAATAGAGGTTTTTCAAATTCCAATAATACTCACAGCTATAAATATTTTTTCAAAGTAATTATTTCATAATATAATAGGCTTGTATAACTCCTAAAGTGACGGCTAAAAGTCCAACGACTAATGATAACATCCCATATATTAATGCGTTTTTATAATTTCCTTCTTGTATTAGTGTTATTAACTCTAATTGAAAAGTGCTGAAAGTTGTAAATCCGCCAAGCAAGCCTGTGACAATTAACAATTTAACTTCTGATGGAATGTTTGTATAGTTTAAAAAAAATCCACTCAATAAACCTATTAGTAAAGAGCCTAATATATTTATTAAAAATGTTATCCAATAAGACAAAGAGCCCATAAAAAAATAGTTGCAGAGATGACGTAAAGTAGCACCGATGCCACCACCTATAAATACCATAAGTATATTAATCATAATATTGCCTCGTTGTAAGATAGCTTAAAGATGGCAAAATTGCAAGTGGTATTTTACAAAATAACCCCATACTATAAAATAGCACAGGGTTTATTTTTAATTACTCTATCTTTATAATTTTAAAGAAAAGTATCTCGCTTTAATAAATTTTATTTAAATGAGAACTTTAAGCTTTTTTTAGCGAATTCTTTTGCTATCTGTTCAGGGGTATTAGGTTTTAATTTGATACCGCCAATTTGATCGCTACTAGCAAGCATAATATCTTTTCCTTTTATTTGAAAAGCATCATAATGGACTTTTCCACCACGTTTGCCTTCGTATACAGCGATGTCTCCCACCATTTTAACAAAAGTATGTTGCTTGCCACCTAATTTCTCCAAAGTTACTTTTTTTCCGTCTGCAGAAAATACAAATGTTGTTTCAATTTTTTCTATAGATTGTCCAGTAATTGTTTTACCTTTCACTTGATTGAAAAAAGTTGTATCAGCTTGTGCGAAAAGCATTGTCGCTGTCATCATCATAATCAATAATATCGATTTCATAATATCTCCTAATTGTTTCTTACTAAAGATATTATATACCTTTAGTAAGATTGTATCAATAGCAATCTAATATTACTACTCTAAAATAACTCTTTTCTTAGAAGGATATGTTACAGTATACTGAAATTTTTTAGCTATGGTGTCACCTGCAGCAATTTCTAAGTCCCAAGTTAATTTTCCTGTATTCGCATCAAGTATTGCAGAAGATAATTCATCTACACTCACAACAATAGTGCTATCTGTAGAGAGCGGAATTTGGTCAATTACTTCTATATTTACAGGTTTACTTTTTAAGTTTTTAATAGTTATATCAAAACTTCTAGTTTCTTTGATACTACCACCAAATGCTGTTTTAGATTTAAAGTCATTGTTTTTTTCTCTTGTAACAATAACTTGTTTATCACGACCAAGCGAGACTTCAAGGTTATCTTTAATAGTTTGAGGATTTATATAAGTTTTTCCAACAAATGCACTTGAAAGAAATATATTTACATCAGCTGGTAGAATAGTCATATTCTCCCAACCAGTTATTACAGCGAGTAAAAATACATCCATATCAAGTTTACGAATACTGTAATGTTTAAGTTTTACATCTAGTTCATAGCCAGTAACGTCGATAGTTTTTTTTACAGAATTTTCTATATTTACTTTACCATTAATTATAAAATCAACACTTGTTTTATTTTCTATAACAGCATTTATAGGAGCAATATAGCTCATTTCCATATCGTCTTCCATAACAGATTCTTCTGCTAATATTTCTTCTATCTGCATGCTATGACTAGCTCTCTTGCTATTTTCTCGAATTGCTATTACTTCATCCATTTCAAAACTAAGTCTCCATGGATAAAGAGATGGTTCTTTCATGCCAATGCTCGGGCTTGCTGTCGAAAGTATTAAATCTATATTCTCCCAGTCTTCACCTGTATTTTGATTTATTTGAGCATTCAAGTTTATAATAGCTTTATCATTATTATCATCAATACGAATGTCATAATACGGAGTCCAACTGCAATTATCAACATAATAGTTTAATATTATTTCACTTTCAGAATCAGAACTTGCAAACATTTCTACAGTTATTTCGCTAACGGCTGTTTTTTTGTTTCTACTACCTTGAAGTTCATTTTCTAGTGCATTATATTTCTTTTGAAGTTCTTCTTTTTTATTAGAGGCTTCAAGACTTTTATAAGATATTTCTGTCATATATTCTCTAAAAAAATCAACCGACTCTTTAAGTTCAGTTAATGTCAAACTTGAATTTTTGTTTAGTTCTTTATTTGCCATAAGAATATCCCATTCACTCTGAAGTATACCGATTTCAGTTTCAACAATTTTTATGTCGTTAATAGTTTTTTTTAATTCTTTTTCTAAATCTTCTATTCTTTGTGTGGATGTGCTTTCTTCAAGATAGTTTATTTTATGATCTATAGAAATAATTTTATTATCACCAGTTGTTTGAACTTGAATACTTTCAGGATGAACTCTATAAGGGAGTTTTGTAAACAAGAAAATATTTTCACCTTGACTAAGATTTATGCTAGATTTTTTCTCAATTTGAGCACCATTCAAGAATAAAATAACACTTTCTGTTTTGGTATCAGATATAATATTTTTATTTGTCGGCATATTTTCTTCTCCTAGAGCAGTATTCATCATAATACATAATATTGTAAATGTCATAAGACATATTTTAATAATGGGCTTCATAGATACTCCTCATGTTTTATAGCTAATATATATATTAAATTTTTTAATAGTTCAATTTTTATTATAATATGAAAGTTTTTAAAAGTAAAATTTTAGATTATTTTTATATGCATAAATAATATTTTTATACTTTTAGATTCTAATAAAAAATATATTGATTATAAAAAAACTATAATAGGGTGTGAAAAATGAAACAATGGAGTGATTTACATTTCATATTAAGAAAGTCGGACAATACTACTTTAGAGCTTGGCAAAGAGAAATATCCAATAGTTAAAGATAAT
>CAMQVF010000087.1 GCA_947038115.1 uncultured Spirochaetia bacterium | reverse complement strand
TAAATAAAAATTAATAATTCGAATGGGTGCTTTTAATTAAGTGCCCTTTTTTTTGCTTTTAAAATTATAATGAAATAAAAGTTAATATAAATATGGTTTTTATTTCAAAATCTACTATAATCATCTGAGTAATGTAGTTTTATAAAAATGGGGATGATATATATGACGTATGCTAAAAACACAAAAGAAGAAGCTTATCAAAAGATTGAAGAGCTTATCGAACGTTTTCAAAAAGATGAGCAAAAACATATGGCGTCTTCTTATGATGAAACCTCGGTGCGAGTGCAATTTATTAATCCATTTTTTAAGGCACTCAATTGGGATGTTGATAACGAGAACTCGCTTGATGAAGTTATACATGAGATGAATGTTAAACAAAAGAAAAACATTGTTCAAAATCTTGGGCGTGTCGACTATTCTTTTAAAATTAAAGGCAAAGATAAATTTTTACTTGAAGCGAAAAAGCCATTTGTTAACTTGGCTAATGATAGAAAACCTGCCTATCAAGTGCGGCGTTATGGTTGGAATAAATCGATTGGCATTGGCTTGCTTAGCGACTTTCAAGAACTTGCTATTTATCACTGCAAGAAGAAACCAAAGGAAAGCGACGAGGCGAAAGTTGCTCTGTTGAAGTATTTGAAATATGATGATTATTTGGCGAATTTTGACTATATTTGGGATTTGCTCGAGTATGAAAATGTTACTTTAGGCTCTATCGAGAAATATGTAGGCGAGAGTATTGATAAAAAAGGAAGTGAGACTGTAGACAGTGCTTTGGTTGCAACACTCGATGAGTTTAGAGAAGTGCTCGCATCGAATATTAGTAAATTAAATGACTTCATGGATGAGCGTAGCATTAACTTGGTTGTTCAAAATACCATTGATAGGATATTATTTTTACGCTTTGCCGAGGGTCGAGAGATTGAAGAAGATAGAATGCTTTATAATGTTGTTTCGCAAAAAAGCTCTGGCAATTATTATAGCGAGTTGTTGAAAATATTTATGAAAGCCGACTCCCGTTACAATTCTGGGCTATTCGATTTTTCTAAAGACAAGCATGCAAATGGGGCTTCGGTTGTTGTTGATGACAAAGTTATTAAGGCTATAATTAAACCGCTTTATGACGATTGCCCTTATGACTTTTATGCTTTGCCGATTGAGATTTTGGGCGGTGCTTATGAGCAGTTTTTGGGCAAGACTATTACCCTTAATGATAAACACAAAGCGAAAATTGAGTATAAACCAGAGGTGCGGAAGGCTGGTGGAGTGTATTATACGCCTGAGTATATTGTTGAGTATATCGTTTCAAACACGGTTGGTAGCATGATTAAAGGGAAGACTCCTAAGCAGATTGAGGCTATAAAAATACTTGACCCTTCATGTGGTAGTGGTAGTTTTTTAATTGGTGCTTATAATTATCTTCTTAGTTATCATCATCACTATTATACTAAAAACAAACCAAGCGTATCGACAAAGAAAGAAAGCCCGATTAACGCCGATGGCAGGCTTACTGTGAATACGAAAAAGCGTATTTTGATAAATAATATTTTTGGCGTAGACATTGACATGCAGGCTGTTGAGGTTACAAAACTTTCTTTAATGCTTAAATGCCTTGAGGGGGAAAGCAATTCTAGCCTTGCTGACGAGATGAACCTTTTTGGCGAGCGAGCTTTGCCTTCTTTGGAAGATAATATTAAATGCGGGAATTCGCTTATTGGCAACGATTTTTACTCGGAACAGATTGACATGTTTGACAGCAAGCTTCTTTATAAAATTAATGCCTTTGACTGGAAGAGTGAATATAAAACTATTTTTAACCGCACAGAGGGTTGTGGTTTCGATTGTATTATTGGGAATCCTCCTTATGTTTTTACTAGAGATGTTGAGTGGGGGAAAGATGTGAAAGATTATTTTACGAATATATTTAATATATCTAATCAAAATAATAAAAGCAAATCAAATCAGTCTGGAAAAATAAATTTATATGCATTGTTTATTTTAAGATGTAAATTAATATTAAAAGAAAATGGAATGGCTAGTTTTATAGTTCCAAATGGTTTGCTAAGAACTACAACATATGATATGACTAGAAAATTTATGTTAGAAAATTATTCTATAAAAAAAATAGCAGACTTAAAAGAAGGTGTTTTTAAAGGAGTAACAGCACCAACAATTATAATTATATTTTCTAATTATAAGAAATTAGATGATATAGAAATTATAGACGCTAATTGCAAAGAAGATAGTTATGTTAGTGATAAAAAAAATAGCTTTATAAATCAAAGTGTATTTTTAAATAATACTAGCTATACTTTTAATATATTTACAAACTCAAAAGAATCGGATGTTTTTACAAAGATGAAAAATAGTAATGTATCTTTGGGAGAAATAACATCATATATAATAGAAGGTATTGTATGTCGTAAAGATCAAGTATTATTAGAAAAATCAGACAACCCTAAATGCAAACCATTTCTTGAGGGTAAAAATATAAAAAAATATAAAATTAATTTTAATAATAAATATGTAGTATTCGATAGAAAAAAACTTCATAGAGCTAGACCTGATGAAGTATGGGAAAGTAAAACAAAAATAATACTTCAACGTATTAGTGGTGGTTTGTCTCCTTTAGTAGCTACTTTAGATACTGATAATTATTATAGTTTTGCTTCGACTAACTTAATTTTAGTCAAAGATGAATATTTAAATATATATAATTATGAAATAGTCTGTGCTTTATTAAATTCTAAATTGATTAATTTTTATTATGTGAAAAATTTTACGAATGCTTCTACACAAACGGTTAATATTTCAAAAACATTTTTAGAAAAAATTCCAATGCCAAATATAGATTTAGACAATAAACAAGACAAAGAGCAACACGACAAACTGGTAACCCACGTCAATAATATCATCAACTTGAAACGCAAAGAAGCCGAGGCGAGCAATAGCCGTGACAAGGAGATTATCGCTAGGCAGGTTGCTTTCGTCGACAACGCCATTGACGATATTGTTTATACGCTTTATGGCTTGACTGACGCCGAGATTAACATTGTGGAGAATGGGCAGTAGGGTTTGAAATTAGCAGGCTATGGATACAATAAAAAACTAGAATTTTTAGTTTAAAGTTAAATGCTTTCAGGCATAAATTTATTTAGATTAAAAGTTCTAGCGATATACTTTTCTAAGCTCTAAGCCGTCCATTATTATGAGATATGAGTTTACAATGTGTAAGTCTACATCTTGCCAGTAATAACTGTTTTCAGCCATCAGTTGAAATGTTCTGTTATAGTCGACATCCCATCTATACAAACCCATAAATCGGTTATTAACAAAATGAATAACTTTATCCGAATCATCAAAATCGAACCTATGCAGTCCATATTGATAACTGCTATTTAACTTGCCATATCCTTCCCATGAATTATTCTTCAAGACGTAATATTCATCTTTATAGCTTGAAAAAAATGGACTAGTACAAGAAGTTAATAAAAATGCCGCTATCATAGTCAAAATTAATTTTTTCATATAAAACCTCAATTATAATAAGTGTAGTATATATAGTTTTGTAGATTTGTCTATTAAAAAATATTTACATTTACTTATTATATTATATACTATAGACTGATTTGTATTTTAAGGGAGAATATATTATGAATAAAAAAATAATTTTTGGAAATTCTAAATTCCGTTTGGTTCTAGGAATTTTAGCGATTTCGTTAATGATGATTGGCTGTGGTGGCAACTCTATCGAGCCAATCGAGCCAACTGAGCCTAGCGTGGAATTTACGCTTACAACAGTTCCTGACACTTTGCCTGTTGAAAATCTTTGGGTAATTACAGACGGTGGAAACACGGCGACAAAAGCCGATTTTGACAAACTAGAAGCACTTTTGAATAGTGATGCGGCGAAAGACCGTAAAATTAAACTACAGTTTCCAAACATTGAAGCAATTCCTGCCGAGGCGTTTTATGATCGTAGTACTAGTACTGGAGTTGAAACTATTGTTGCTGTTAGTGCCGAAAAAGCTTTAACTATTGGAGATACTGCGTTTACTGCCTGCAAAGCTTTGACTACTGTTAGTTTTCCATTGGCTGAAAGTATTGGAGTGTCTGCGTTTAGTGCCTGCGCCGCTTTGACTGATGTTAGTTTTCCTTTGGCTACAAGTATTGGAGATACTGCGTTTTATGGCTGCGCTGCTTTGACTGATGTTAGTTTTCCAAAAGCTACAAATATTGGAAATCAGGCGTTTGAGTACTGCGATGCTTTGACTTCTGTTAATTTTCCAGTGGCTACAACTATTGGAGAGTTTGCGTTTTTTAACTGCGCCGCTTTGACTACTGTTAGTTTTCCTTTAGTTGAAACTATTGGAAATCAGGCGTTTGCTGTCTGCAAAGCTTTGACTACTGTTAGTTTTCCAAAAGCTACAACTATTGGAGCGAATGCGTTTGAGAACTGCAAAGCTTTGAGCACTATGAAAATTGCGACCAAGTCAACTCTAGACATTTTACATAATAGTGCATTTACTGGAGTTGATACAAAGAAGATTACAGTTACTACTCTTAATGATGCGAATAAGGGTCTACTAGAAAAAGCGGGTATTTTGCCAGCAAATATTACTGTACAATAAATAAAAATTAATAATTCAATGGGTGCTTTTAATTAAGTGCCCATTTTTTTTGTATTAAAACCAGTTAGGTATTTAAGATTTGTTATCGCTCAGGCATTTTCCCGCTATAAATCCGCTAGCGAATGCAAACCAAATATTGTATCCGCCCAAGTCGCCAGCTATGTCTATGGCTTCACCTGTGAAATAGAGCCCTCTCACTTTGTTTGTTTCAAAAGTTTTTGATGATAATTCTTTGGTGTCTATTCCGCCTTTGCATATTTCAGCAAGATTATATCCCATATCTGCCACTGGTTTTACTGTGAAAAAATGTATGAAATTATAGAGTAGCTCAATTTGTTGCTTGGATAATTCTTGAATATTTTTATTATCGATATTTGTTTGGTCTAAAATCCAACTGGTAACTTTGGCAGAAAAATAATTTCTCATAAAAGACTGTATTGTTTGCCTAAGCTTTGAAGATTTTTCTTGATCAATAATTTGTTTTATATTTTCATTTGGTAATAAATCGATGTCAACAGAAATTCCCTTACTCCAATATGTTGAAATCTTTAATATCGCAGGTCCGCTTAACCCTTTATGAGTAAACAACATATCATCATAAAAAAACTTCTTGCCAATACTTGCTTTACAAAATAAAGCTGTCCCAGCAAGCTCTTTATAAGGTTTTTGCAGTCTTAATGGCACAAGTGCGGGGCTAAAATCTATGACATTAATCCCAAAATTTTTTGCCGTTTCTGCTGCGAAATTGCTCACCCCAAGCTTAGGATATGATATCCC
>CAMQVF010000086.1 GCA_947038115.1 uncultured Spirochaetia bacterium | reverse complement strand
ACGGTCTTTCGCCGCATCACTATTCAAAAGTTTTTCTAGTGCATCAAAATCTTCTTTTGTTGGTGAACCACTGTTTGCAATTACCCAAACATCTTCAACAGGCAAAGTCGCAGGAACTGTTGTAAGCGTAAATTCATCAGGCACAATTGGCTCGGTAGAGTTTCCACATCCAATCATCATTAACGAAATCGCTAAAATTGCTAAAACCAAACGGAATTTCGAACTTCCAAAAATTGTTTTTTTCATAATATTCTCCTTTAAAATACAAATCAATCTATAGTATATAATATAACAATTAAATGTAAATAAATCAATGCAAATATGATTTTTTGAAATTTAAATTAATACTTGAGTAGTATCTTAAAATAGAAATAGTTTACAAAATTCTATTTGTTTTTTAGTTCATCTAATTGAGATTTTAGTTCGTCGTATTTATTTTTTAGCTCATCATATTCGTCTCTTTTGATAAAGCCAATTTTTTCAGAAATACTATTAACTTTCTCTTCTATAAAAACTTCAACTTCTTCTTTTGTTTCAGTCGCTTTGTTCATAGCTTCTTTAATGAATTTTTCGCCTTCTTCAGCATTCATATTATACTTGCTAGCAAAACTACGAGCAGCCTCTTCAACTTTTTCTTTACCCTTAAGCATAACGCCTACACTCGAGTAAAAAGTGTTTTTAATATCATCTTTTAATGGCATGGTTTTTCTCCTAATATAAAATTATTCCAATACTTATACTTTATAATATATTTTATTTTTTTCAATCAATTATATAGTTCTTTCTTTTATTATATTCTCATTATTATCAAATGTTACTTCAATATTATTATTAAGTCTCACTCTATAGCCACCAGCACTAAGTTTTGATATCGATAATATAGATGCATCACCATAATTTTTATTAATAACATTTTTGAGATTTGTGTCTATAAAAGCTGTCGTGGGGATTACTGCTCCATTTGCACTAACTCTTACCCAATCTCCAACAAACAAAAACTCTACTATTATATTGCCTTTAAGCACAACTTTGTAGCGACCTTTTGAAGAAAAAACATTAGCAACTTCTAAATCAGGAAAATAAGTATCTATAAACTTAATACTTTTATCTGGTAGAACTTTATAACTTATAGGATATACTAGACCTCTTTCACCAAAGCCAAATGCGATAAAAGTCGAAAGTATAAAAATAGTAAGATATTTCATAAAAGTACTTCCTAATTGATTTTTCCAATATATCAAGCTTGCGTTTAAATATAGCAAAAAAAATTTATTTATAAGTTATTTTTTATTTCCTTAAAAAATCGACATTATTATTGAATATGCACAGTAAAGCAGTAGTAGTGCCATAATAATATTAAATGCTAATTCATGCTTTTTCATTACATGTGATAAAATTTTTCCCGATGTCGCCCATAATATTAAAGACGATATAGTGACAGATACGAGAATTAGTATAAAAAGTGCTACGGCTAGAAAATTTGTAGAGTAGGGCACAAGAAAAGTGGACACTAATGTAACACTCATAAAAAGTGCTTTTGGATTCATAAATTGAAAGACATATGCATTAATAAAGAGTTTATTTCGAGGAATAACTTTTTCATTTTTTTCTTTTTTATGGCTCAACAAAATATTTATGCTCATATAAACTAGATATATAGTTCCTAGTATTGCCATCACATATTTTATAAATGGAAGATATTTAAACAAGAAAGATGCAAATACAATCTCGATTAGAAGTAGCGTGCCATATCCGCTAGCAACACCTATCATATGAGGAATTGTATTTCTAAAACCTAGTTTTTTGCCCAATGACATAGTCATTAAATTGTTAGGCCCTGGAGTATATGTTCCAGAACAAACTAATGTGAAAAATGCTAAATATGGGTAATTATTTGTTAATATTTCTTTAAGTTCATTCATAAAAGTAATTGTATCATAAAATAAATATTTTGATCTATTATTTTTATTGACATCAAATTATTTTCGATATAATCTAAATTTGTTTTGATAATTAAGGATTTTAATAATGAATGTAAAATTTATTTGCACAGGTGGGACAATCGATTCATATTATAACACCGATGAATGTACAGCTTTGCCATTAGAAAAATCATCAATACCTGAATTTTTGAAAAAAGTAATAAAGATAGATATGAATAAATTATCTTTTATAGAACTTTATATGAAAGATAGCAGAGAAATTAATAATATCGATAGAGATAATATTATTGATATAATAGAAAAAAGTGATGAAAAATGCTATGTAATTACACATGGAACATTTACATTATTTGAAACAGCTAAATATATAGAACAAAAATTGAAACGTAAAGATGCGATAATCACACTCACAGGGGCATTAATACCACTCACAGGATTTTCACCAAATGATGCGGGCTTTAATTTAGGGATGGCTATATTAAATTCGAGAATAAATAAAGCGGGTGTATATGTAAGTATTAATGGAAATATTTTCAATGCAGACTCAGATATTAAATTGCATTAAGAAATTAATTATATTTTTACGAATTGGGAACTGGCGGGCTCGAACCGCCGACCTACTGCACGTCAAGCAGTCGCTCTCCCAGCTGAGCTAAGCTCCCATTTTTATTACAGATTTATTTTACATTATATTTTATTATATGTCAAAATTATATTAAAATGAAGTTTATAGATTTAAAAATACTTGAAAAAACAAAGCATGAAGTATAGAATGTCTACAATAAAAATGATATGGAGATTAATATGGCTAGTATTGATAGAGATAGTGCAATAGCTATTTGGAAAAAATATAATACAGAAGAGAGTTTGCTTAAGCATGCTTATGCAGTTGAAGCTGTCATGAGACATTATGCTAAACTTAATAATGAAGATGCTGATGAGTGGGGTGTTATAGGATTACTTCATGACATGGATTATGGACAATTTCCTGATGAGCATTGTGTGAAAGTGAAAGAATTGCTAGAAAAAGAGGGGCTTCCTGCAGAGTTCATTCGTGCTATTCAAAGTCATGGTTATGGATTTTGTGTTGACATTGAGCCTAAAACTCAAATGGAAAAAACACTTTATGCAGTTGATGAGCTTGCTGGTTTTATATATGCTTGTGCTTTAATTCGCCCATCGAAGAGCATGGATGACTTGGAGCTTAAGTCTGTAAAAAAGAAGTGGAAAGATACACGTTTTGCTTCTGGTGTTGATAGAAAAGTGGTTGAAGATGGGGCAGAGATGCTTGGTCTGACTTTGGATGATTTAATTAAAGAATCTATTTTAGCACTTAGAGAAGTTGGTGAAAGTTTGGGTCTTAATAAAATAGCGTAAATATATTTTAGTTTTTAGGATTATATAATGTCTAGAGTAAAAATTCTCACAATAGTTGATGTTCAAAACGATTTTTTGGAAGGTGGTGCACTCGGTGTCGAAGGAAGTAAAGCAATTCTTCCTATTATAAATGACTTAATCGAGCATGGCGAATATGATATGATTATAGCGACTAAAGATTGGCATACGAAAGATCATATTTCATTTGCAGCAACGCATGATAAAAACCCTTATGAGTCTATTAATATAATTAATGAAGAGACTAAACAAGAAGAAACTGTTGAGCTTTGGCCTCGTCATTGTGTTGCTCGCACATTCGGAGCAGCTATTTCTAGCGATCTTATAAAACAAGATGAATATATTATTGTTCATAAGGGTGAAGACAAAAATGATGAAGGCTTCTCGGGTTTTTCTTATATGCATAAAGAAGCTATAGATAATGCGAGAAAACATAAAGAAACTTTAACACTCGATTTCGTAGGTATTGCAACTGACTATTGTGTTTTTTCTACAGCCAAAGATACTGCAGAATATGTCAATAGCATTGGGGCAGAGTATTTAATCAGTGTTAATGTTTTGTCTTATGCATGTGTGGCTATTAATCCTAGTATAATTGATGAGCTTTATTCTACAGTGCCTCTTGTTAACTTTAAAAAAATTAAATTATAATGAGTTTGATATATAGGCTTAGTAGTAAAAAAGATATTTCAGATACTGTTTATGAGTATAATTCAGTTATGGGATTGATACTTATGAAAACGGATAAAGGTAAATCTTCTATTGCTTCATTAAAATTCGCATCAAGCGATTACAAAGATTATAAAAAAGATTATGTAATTAAAGATAGTAATGAAGTTGATATTAAAGAGCCTGAAGTTGTGTTAAGTATGAAAAGAGAAATTGATGAATATTTGCTAAGAAAAATAAAAAGTTTTAGTACAAAAATATCACTGTCTGTACCTGACTTTACTTATAATGTGCTTTCAATTGTTTATAATATTCCATACGGTGAGATTACAACATATTCAGCCATTGCTCATTCTATGGGGCGTAGGGGTAATACTTCTCGAGCTGTTGGAAATGCATTGTCTCGTAATCCAATTGCTTTAATAATTCCATGTCATAGAGTTGTTGCTAAATATGGTGAGCTTCGAGGGTTTGCTTATGGGCTTTGGCGAAAGGAAGAATTACTCGAACTTGAAAATCCAAGCTTTCAAAGTACATTATTATAAACTAGACATTATGCCTTCAATCTCAATACATATTGGCAGATTAGCTTGAATATCACCTCGCACTTTTTCACGAGCATGAATTACAGAGGCATGATTTCTATTAAATTCTAAACCTATTTCAGTTGTAGACCTTCCAGAATATTCACAAGCTAAGTACATTGCAACATGTCTAACTTTTGCTATAAACTTACTTCTATCACGGCTTTTTAGTAGATCGGTAGATACTCCGTAAAATTCGGTTGCCGCTTTAATTATTTCTTTTATAGTCGCACCTTTCAATGTTTTTTGAATAGATACATAATTTTTAAATATACCCATGCTAATTGCTTCATCAACAGAAGGAACTATTTTCATTAAATCTCTAGTCGACAAATAAGCTTTTATACCGCCTTCAATTTTACGAACATCGCTTGTAATATTTGAAGCCATATAATCAACTATATCTTTAGGAATGCTAGTATTCAAATCTTTAAGTTTTCTCTCAATAATAGCCACACGTGTTTCAAATTGTGGAGGTTCCATTGGCAAAATTAAACTTTTTTCAAATCGACTTTTAAGACGAGCATCTATATTTTGAAGTTCTTTAGGTGCTCTATCGCTTACGAATACCATTTGTTTTTTGTTTGAATCTAATGCTTGAAATATCTCAAATAATTCTTTCGATGTTTCTTCTGCTGTTTCAAGGAGTTGAATGTCATCGAGTAGTAGCATATCAAGTGAACGGTATTTTTTCTTGAAAATATCTGGTCGTTTAGACATTAACCCAGATACAAATTCATCTCTAAAAGCACCGCCACCAATATATGACACTTTCGCTTTTGGATTATTTTCTATAAAATTATTTCCTATAGACTGTAGAATATGAGTTTTTCCAAGCCCAACGCCACCATAAATATAAAATGGATTATATTCAATGCCCGGGTTATCTGCCACATGTTGAGCTGCAGCAGGTGC
>CAMQVF010000085.1 GCA_947038115.1 uncultured Spirochaetia bacterium | reverse complement strand
GAAATAAGTACTCTCTTGACAAAAGTTTTTTTTAAAATAGAATGTTATATAGGGTTATTATGTACTTTACATAGAAATAACCTTATTTTCAAGGGACTTTAAAAGTAGGTAGTATGAATGGAAATAAATAATTATATAGACAATATTATCGAAAAAGGCACATTAGCAGTAATAGATGATGCCTTAAATAATCTACAATCTGAATGGTCAATACTTCATAAGAGTGGCTATATTCACATACATAATTTAGAGTCGTATTCGATTAGTTATAATAATTTAATACTTAGTTTAGTCGATAATTTTCCGTACCATATATTTCACACCTATTCTAAAACAAGAAAAATAATAAGTATATTTGAATATATTAAAGATATAACAAATAAAATTCTCCATGAGATATCTGATGGAGTTTCATTTGCTAATTTTGATGATGACATTGCTACAATATTAACCAGATTAAATATAACTAATTTAAAACAAGAACAAGAATTAATATCTGAATGTGTATGCGAATTTTTAATTTGGTGTAATGAGAATACAATAATTAATAAAACGTATGATATCACATTAAATATAGGGCTCTCAATTAATCCTATTGGACAAAATATAGCTAAAACCTTACTTACTGAAACTTTAAATAATAATTTTGGCATAAAAAAGACTAACATAGTATTCAAAGTGAAAAATGGAATAAATAAAAATAAAGAAGACGCTAATTATAATATATATAGATTGGCGAACAAAGCAACATTGAGCACATCAAGTCCTTATTATTTATTATGCGATACCGAGTTTAATTCTCAAATAGAGCCTAAAGAAATTAGTATAGTTAATAAAACAATGAAAATTTCTGATAACATATTTACGAAAAAGTCATCTATTGGTCGTGGTAACTTAATTTATACAACCATCAATATGCCAAGAATTGCTTTTGAAATAGAAGAATATAATGATAAACTTGATATCGAAAACAAAATAAATGCTTTTAAAGCTAAATGGCAAAATATGGTAGAAAGTGTCAAGGATATTTCGATTAATGGATATGATAAACTTGTAGCAAAATTACCAAAAAATTTACCAAACACATCTGCTCATAACTTATGGAAAGAACTATTTTATGAAAATGAAGATATTGAAAGTATTCTTAAACATGGAACAATAGCAATTGGCTTTGTCGGCTTTTATGATGCAATCGAGATACTGACAAAAAAGGATATGTATAAAGATAATGACACATTAAAAATAGCATTAGATCTGATAAAATTTATGAAAGAGCTTGTTGATCAATTATCTAAAGAATATATCATCAATTTTGTTTTAATTCCTACTGAAAATAATGAAATATCAAAAAGGTTTTTTCATTTAGATAATCAAATTTTCAAAAATAAATTATCAAACAAGAAGTATTATAAAAATGATTTTAATAGTAAAACAGAAAAAAATATAGAAAATAAACTCCTAAAAGAAAGTATATTTTATAAATACTTAAATGCAGGATTTATTACATCGATTGAAATAGAAAAATATAATATTAATAAAATAGAAAACATTCAAAGTATAATCGATAAAGCAACAAGCAATGATATCGATTTATTAGAATTTATAAGCTCACCTAAAAATATAGATAATAAATTAGATGAAAATGATATAGTTGACGATTTTCAAAAAACCGATAATGAAGAAGATAATATTAATAGTATTTTCAAATAATAAAGCCCCAGATTTTAACATCTAGAGCTTTAATAAAAATTACTTTAACTAATTATTTTGTAAGTTCATAAAGTGATAATGCATAAATATTAGTCGCTTTAACCAAATCATTAATATCTACAAACTCATTAGGTTGATGCTCAGTCTTAGCACCCCCAGGGAATACCGCTCCAAAAGCAACACAATTGTCAATTGAACGAGCATAAGTTGCGCCACCTGAAGACAAAGGTGTGCCATCAAAGCCAGTTTCTTCAGTATAAACTTTCATAAGCGTTTTAATTAAAAAATGATCTGCTGGCATATAAAGTGAAGGTTGCCAATCATACTCTTCATATTCAAAATTATAACCCTTGCACTTCTCGATTAATGCATTCACAATTTTATCTTTGTCAAAAGTTACAGGCATTCTTATATCTATAAATAATTTCTCACCACTTTCATCAAGCTCGATTTTTCCCAAATTCACAGTAAGAGGGCCTGAAACATCGTCTTTACAATCAGCAATTATTTTCTCGCCACAAGCACCATTTCTAAGAATATCATACATAAAGTTAATAGCATTACTCTCAATGCCAATATTCTTGAAAACTTCAGCTAATCGCACAATCGGATTAATACCTTTATAGCAATCTTTCGAATGAGCACTTTTACCAATAACTTTAATACCATCTTCTGTTTTTTGGAATTCAAATCCAAGTTTTTCTAATTCTTTAATAATTTCTTCGTTTTTAGCACCACTATATAAAGCATTACTAGGCACAGCATTAAAAACTTCACCAGCCTTAAGTTTTACACTCGAAGGAGTTTTCGAACTGATAACACACTGTAAAAGACCTTTCTCTGCATTAATGCAAGGAAAAGAAGCATCAGGAGTGAATCCCAAATTTGGCAACTCTTCTTTATTTTCTTTGTATTTAGCAATATCACGCCATAAATTTTCTTCATCAGTACCAAATATAAATCTAACTCTTTTATTAAGTTTAGCACCCGCATTTATAACAGCCTTCAATGCATAAACACTAGCAATCATCGGACCTTTATCATCAATAGCACCACGTCCAATAATTTTACCATCAACAATAGTGCCGTCAAAAGGCTTATAATCCCAAGCTTCAATGTTTCCAATAGGAACAATATCTAAATGTCCTAATACCCCCACAAGCTCACGACCCTCGCCGATTTCAGCATATCCATAATAACCATCTTTATCTTTATAAGTCTTGAATCCTAATTTTTTACATAATTCAAGTGCATTATCTAAAGCCATATCTATATTTTTTCCAAAAGGACAATTGGAAGTGGCATCGTCTATAATACTAGGAATTTTAATGCTTGATACAATAGAGTTTACCATATCAAGTTTTAAGGCTTCAACATTTTGTAATATTTTTTCTCTCATAAATAATTTCTCCTTGAAATTTATAAAAACATTCGAAAATAATTATATATGAAATCATCTATTTATCAAGAAAAGAATCCAATATATAATACGAAAACAATTCACTTTACCTATTATTGCCAGCGTTTTGCATAGAGTCAAGTCGCTTACTTTCACTTTCAGCATTTTTAAGTTCAGATTGCATTTTATAATATGCTTCTGTGCGAGATGCTCTATAATTATCCACTCTATCTTTCTCACTTTCTACAAGTTTGCCATTACTCTCAAGTTTAGCTTTGCTAGATGCAATAGAATTATCGACGACACCTCGAAGTTGAGCATAAGGACGAATAGCTTCCTCGATACTATAAGCAATTCCAGTATCAGGAACACTGTCGCCTGTAACATCATTTGCGAAAAGTTCTTGAATGCCGTCAATTTGAGTTTCAAGTTTTGCCAAGAATAACTCTTCATCAACTTGCAAAAATCCCTTCTTAACTATCTCCCAAGACTCGCCAGCTCCACCACGACTAATTCCTATTTGAGTCAAAAGTGCCAATTCATTTTCATACATCGTTGGATAAGAAGTTATGATAATCGAACGCATTTTTTGTGATATGCTAGACACTGAAGCATTCCCAGTAAATACACCAACATAATAAAGTTTTTTCTTTAAAAAGTCATCACTCATTTCATCATCATACTCGATGTCTAATGCCGTAGCAAGGTCAATCAACTCAACCCTATTCATATCCTCAAGCTCATCTCTAGTATCACGAGGCAGAGGTCTTTTAGTTGTATCATTTAAGAAATCTATCATTTCATTATACGCTCTGATAAAATCGACTATCGCTGCAACAACTTTCTCTTCATCTGCTTTAATAGTAACACTCATAGATTCTACTGTTGGCTTTTTCGCTACCACGGTTATGCCGTCTAAAATATCTTCAAAGTTATTATCTTCTTTTAATATATCAACACCATTAACCGATATTCTCGCATCTTTAGCATCTTGAATAGAAAAATTAGCGACATCCTCTTGTTTTACAATATCTTCAATAATAATGTCTTTATAATAAATATCATAATTTTTATTTTCATTTATAAGCATCGCATCGAGAATGACATCACCCTCTTTGAAAGAATCGGTAATAATAAGATTTATCTCTTGCCAATTGGCGTTAACATTTTCTACAGTAAAAAATTCTTCCTTTTCATTTCCATCACTATCAATATATCGAACGCCTACTAAATTAGAATTAAACAAACCATCATCAACATTCGGCGCTTCATTAGTTTGAGCAGGCGACATATTATTTGTCTGGCTTAAAGCCTCAAGCTCTTCATTTTGTTTTTTTATCTCTTCAAATGTTTTAGTATTCTCGGAAGGCGATAAACCCTCGCCATATAATTCAATATCTTCAAATGTTAGATTATCAATCTCTTCAAATAAAACACCAGAATCAGGCAGTAGTATTTCCGAATTTGGTGATAATATAGGCTCTTCAATCAGCTCACTACCCTTCTCAGCCATTCTAACTGAAAACGAAATAGCTATTGGGTTACCACCTTCTGCTTCTCTATCTAATGGTATTAATAATTTATTTTCTCCGTTTAATATTAAAAAATCATTTTTCACTAAATAATTAGTTGTCATATTATCAGATAAATCTTTCCATTTGCCGATTAAAGTCTCATTAAAAGTATGCCCTAAATATCTAAAATTACGTCTTGTAAACATATTTAAAGCTGTAAAAATACCCGCATCATCTGAAATTACTTCCATAGAATTATCAGCGCCAGTAGCAACCAAGTCGATAGTAAGAACTTGCAAATTCTTCGACTTTTGAGTAATCATAGTCTTAACATCACGCCCAAGCACCTTCGATAATGTTTTTTGAAACTGCAATAATGATCCACCCTCGAAAGTAACTGTCTTCTCTTCATCACCTATTTTAATGATTAAAGTTCCTGCAGGAAGCTCATCTTTCATATTAAATGCTTTAGAAGAGAATTTTTGACTTTGTGCTATTTGTATAACTTCAATATCATGCGTTGTATCATAAGCCTTTCTGTTCGCCGTAACTGTAAAATACTCTGGAATCCCATCACTTGAACCAATGAACGTTCTAAAAGGAGATCTAAAACCATAAAGCTCTTTTGATGCTGCTGATAATGTTTGAAGTCTCGCTCGAAGCTCTTCATAAGCAGAAATCTCTCTCTGATATTGTCTTGCTGTATCTTCTAAATTATTAAGAGTGGAACTTCTTTTATCAACTTCAGCGTCTATCGCTTTTTGATACGCTTCCTCTAAAAATGCACTTGACATACTCACTCCTATAAATATTAACTTTCAAACACTTAAAACCTATCATTTCAAGTATAGTAAATATTGCAACATAATTCAAATATATTATGTCAATTAAACATATACTCAAATTCGGAATAATTTCAACACTCTTAAAATAATAATAAAAAATTGACAAGTTCCTATTTGTTAAAAAAGAAAATATCGGAAGCGGCACAAAACAACTCAAAACCAACA
>CAMQVF010000084.1 GCA_947038115.1 uncultured Spirochaetia bacterium | reverse complement strand
TGTTGGTTTTGAGTTGTTTTGTGCCGCTTCCGATATTTTATTTTTTAACAAATAGTTATTAATATAAGTTTTTATATAAAAATTATTTCTTCTTTTTACTCAACTTAGGATTTTTTTTAATCTCATTTATACGTTCACGAATTTCAATAGCTTTTTCAAATTCCAAATTTTCAGATGCCATGCTCATTTCCATTTCTAGCTCTTTAATATAATCGAATTTATCATTTTTACTTTTGCTTGGGTCAATCTTAACTTTTTCATTAAACTTACGAAAATCAAAATGAAGTTCATATAAACTTTCAAGTTTTTCATCTCGCTCAATAATATCTTGCACTTTTTTAACAATTGTTGTTGGTGTAATATTATGTTCTTTATTATAAGCCGTTTGGATTTCACGACGCCTGTTGGTTTCATTAATACAATACTCAATCGATTCTGTCATCTTGTCGGCAAATAAAATGACTCGCCCATTTTGATTTCTCGCAGCACGTCCAACTGTCTGCACTAAGCTAGTTTTATTTCGTAAAAACCCAGTTTTGTCGGCGTCTAAAATTAATATCAAAGCAACTTCAGGAACATCAAGCCCCTCTCTTAGCAAGTTAATACCCACAAGCACATCAAAAATTCCAAGCCGTAAATCACGAATAATCTCGACACGTTCAACAGTATGAATTTCAGAATGCAAATACCTCGTACGAACATCATGTTGATTAAGATAATCGGTTAGCTCTTCAGCCATTTTTTTAGTGAGTGTTGTTATAAATACACGCTCATTATTTTTAACCGCTTTTTTTATCTCTTCATGCATTTTATCGATTTGACCTTCAATTGGAGAAACCGTAATTATCGGGTCGACAAGCCCAGTGGGTCGAATAATCTGCTCGACAATTTTTGTACTTTTTGCCATCTCGAATGGTGCAGGTGTCGCACTAACATAAATTGTATCACCTGTTATTTCTTCAAATTCATTAAATACAAGCGGACGATTGTCTAGTGCCGAAGGAAGTCTAAAACCATATTTTACAAGAGTTTCTTTACGGCTACGGTCGCCAAAATACATGCCTCGAATTTGAGGAATGCTCACATGTGATTCATCGATAACCGTTAGAAAGTCGGCAGGAAAATAATCTATTAAACAAGAAGGACGCTCTCCTGCATGCCTACCTGCAAGTGGACGAGAATAATTTTCAATACCCGAACAATAGCCAACTTCTTTAAGCATTTCTAAATCATATCGAGTTCTTCCATAAATACGTTCAGCCTCAACCAATTTACCTTCATCTTTAAATTTAATACACTGGCTGTCAAGCTCTTCTTCAATCAATTTAATACCAGTTCCAAGTTTTTCATCACGAGTAACAAAGTGTTTTGCTGGGTAAATCATCGCTTTATCACGCTCCATCACAACTGCACGAGTGATTGGATGAATTTTAGTAATTCTCTCGACTTCATCGCCAAAGAATTGGAATCGAATAATTTCATCCGAATAAGCCGTCATAACTTCGATGACATCGCCTATCACTCTAAACTTTGCACGCTCCATTGTGTCTTTAATGCGTTCATATTGCATGGTTATCAGCCGTTCAAGTATAAATTCTCTGTCATACTCTTTGCCAACTTCGATATATAAATAAAGCTCTTTATAATCGTCAGGCGAACCCAAACCATAAATGCAAGAAACACTCGCAACAACAATAACATCCCGCCGTTCAAGCAATGACGTTGTCGATTTAAGCCTTAACCTTTCGATTTCATCATTAATAGAAGCGTCTTTGTCGATATATAAATCTTTAGACGGCACATAAGCCTCTGGTTGATAATAGTCATAATAAGAAACAAAATACTCAACAGCATTTTCAGGGAAAAAGTCTTTAAGCTCACGATATAATTGAGCCGCCAATGTTTTATTATGTGACATGACAAGTGTTGGGCGATTGATTTTGTCTATAACACTAGCAATAGTAAAAGTTTTACCACTGCCAGTTACGCCAAAAAGAGTCTGGTATTGGTTGTCATTTTTAAGCCCCTCGACGAGTGCATCAATTGCAGGGCCTTGATCGCCAGAGGGTTTGAAGTTTGAAGTAAATTTAAATCTATCCATATTAAGTTAATGTAATAGATTATTCATTTATTGTCAATATTTATAAGCTATAAAATTAAATTAAAAATCTAGTTTATTTCTATTTTTTTAGAATCGCTCCATAAATTATCCAAATCATAATACTCTCGACCTTCTTCTGTAAAAATATGAATAACTAAAAAGCCATAGTCAGCCAAAGCCCAAACCGCCTCAGATGAGATATTATTATTCTCACCATAAGGCAAATAACCTTCGTCTTTCATAAATCTATAGACAGTGCCAATACCTGCATTCATTTGCGGTGATGAACTCGCTGTCGCTATAATAAAATAGTCGGCAAGTGAGCAAGACTCATCGAGTTCAAGCAACACAATATTTTCTAATTTTTTGTCATCAAGTGATTTAGCCGCATTAAGTGCTAGCTCTCTCACATCATTGTTATCTTTTAATTTCATAATAATCATACCCTAAAGCCATAACGGCGTCATTTAATACTCTTCTATCTGTTGAAGCGTAAACTCTATCGATATTGCTTTCTTTTGCCACCAAAAAAGCCTTCTCGATTTGTCCACTTCTTATAAAAATTACACTTTTATCCAAAGGTTTTACAAAGTTTCCATATTCCCCCGCCAAAAATCCTTTATACCGCATTCTAATATTAATACTGTCAGCAAGCCCAGAAATCTCTGTAGCATTAAGCACAAGCAAATTCACACTTTCATTATCGAGTTTTGCACGCTCAGTCTTAAACGCCACATATTCCGACAAATTATCCAATTGCTTAATCGCAGCACGTCCTTCTAAAATGGGAACAAGCATTTCAGTTTTAGCATCATAACTACCATCCATCGACTCGACAATAAATGATTTACTACTACTTCGAGACAAAATTCCAGCGAACTCTATGAGGTCAGCTCTTCTCAAATTACTTTTAAGCCTCGTAGAAATTTTTCGTTGAAAGCCTCTCGATAATATTTTTTCTTTTTGTTGTGGATCTTGAATAAAAGAAATTAAAATATTTATCAAAACGTCTTCAAGTCGAAAAAGCGTCTCCCGAGCTTCGAAACCTTTTAATGTCATATAGTTGAGATAAGCCAAAATTTTATCGCTTGTAAATAAATACTCGCCTATTGGAAAATTAAGTCTATATCCTTTCTTCGCATCGACAAAATTAATTTCGCTTTCAATATACATCCTCACGCCACCCATTAAGTCGACAACATCTTTAATAGCTTTATTATCTAAAGTAATTCTATATGTAATATCTTTCTTAAAAGAATAAGCAATGGAATCAAAAACCTGTCGCTCACGCCCCTCAATATAATGTTCATGCATGCTCATAGGTTCTTTGTGACTCTCGCTCCAAAGCCCCATATTTTGCGGGATGCCGATAAACCCCATTCTGTTTTCAATTCCAGATATAGTGCCTATAAATGCCCCATAAGGTTTTTTATCATCATCAACAAAAAGAATAGCAAAGTAAACAGATTCTTCTGATTTATATAATGTACTCGAGAAAAAGTAAGTATATATAAAAAATGATATAAAAACAAGAGCAGTAAAGCCAAGAACTATAAAAATAATCGCTTTTCTATTGGCGTTTTGTATGGAATTTAGGGTTTTCTCTTTATCTTTCATAAATATTTATGAATATTGATGATATAATAGTTATGATAATTGTCAAGACGTTTTACGAGAAAAAATATTAATATTGTGTTTTTATCTTAGCAAATAAAATTTTATCGCTCTCACTAGCATCTTTATAGGCTATTGCTATACTTTTATTGAAAATATTATGTTTACTAATGCCATCAAAATGAATAAGCTCATTATTGCAAGAACAAGTCAATTGCTCGCCAATTTTTACTTTTTTATTTGTTTTATTAAATGGATAAACCCCCTTCGACAAAACGATAATATGTTTTTTAAGTCCTCGTTGCTTGCTCTCATCGGCTATGCCTAGAAATTTAATTGCCTTTTTATTCTTGCTTTTTTCTATATCATCAAAGCCCAAAGCATTACTATTCGCATCTAAAAACACAATATCTCCCTTGCTAAATGAAATATTTTCAAGTGCCAAAACGCTCCAAACATCCCCTGATCTTCGCCCTTCATTTGGATCTATTTTAAGTTTCTTCATAATATAGTTTTAATATCCCCCTAAAATTTATGTCTATTATTAGTAAATTAAAATAAGAAAATAATATCTAATATTCGAACTTAAATTAAAATACATTTAAGGACAGCATTATTTATTATGAAAAAAAAAGTTAATATTTTATATAATCATGAAAGCACACATAAAACTTTCACATTCACATACACTCCAAAAACGGTTATACCTGAAATAGAAAAAATGTTTTCGAAAGAAATGACTATCGATGGGGTTTATAGATTCTCAAACATGGCGAATAAATATATAGTAAAAATCGAAACTTATGTTACCGACAGAGAATTGGCCGAGCTTTACATAATAACATCATCAGTTGACGACTATATTTACTATGAAGTTGATGATGATATTTTCAAAGATAGAAATATAAAAAACAAAATAAAAGGCAAACTCATAATCGACTCGATGTTGCCTCCTCAAAAACCGGGTCATATATTATATAAAATAGAATGTAGCTTTTATGAGGTATAAAAATTAATTAATTTAAATTTATCGATTGATTTTTATATCGAACTACTATACTCTTAACTCATCGAGTTTGCTTTCTAACAACTTGTATAAAAATATCTTGGAGGATTTATTTATGAAAATTTTAGCTTTATTTGCTGTTCTTGCAATGATTTCATGCACAGAAAAAGTGGCAACAAAAGATGCATCTCAGATGATGCAAATAGAAATAGTACACCTAACTGAAGGTGGAGAGGCTGTTGGCGAGAAGGCTGGTGAGATTACAATAACACCTACAGAAAATGGTACTTCATTTTATGTAAAAGCTAGTGGAATTACACCGGGTGAGCATGGCTTTCATATACATGAATTTCCTGCTTTAATAATGAGCGAATCTGGCCCTCATTGGGATCCTGCTGGCACAAAAATGCATAAAGGTCCTTTAAACACAAATGGTCATAGAGGCGACTTGCCTTTCCTTACAGCTGATGCTAATGGTGTAATTGACCAAACTGTTATAGCTCCTAATGTTGTGTATGCAGAGATTACAAACAAATCACTTATGATACATGACGGTGGCGATAATTATACTGACGTTCCTCCTAATGGCGGCGGCGGAAGTAGAATGATGGCTGCTATCATCGAGTAATAATCAAAATTACTTCTTAGTAAAAAGTGTTGCTTTATTTCTATAATATTAGATTTATAAGCGGCACTTTTTTTTATCTTAAAATAATCAAAATTCACTTGACAATATCAATCAAATATATAGTATCATAAATATGGTATCTTATTAAATTTAAGGAAGTAATAATGAGAGAAGTAAATATTGATAGTATAATAAACGTAGTAGCTAAGCTTTGTATCGACTCGAATATTTATATAGACAAAAATATAAAACAAGCATTAATGGATGGGGTCGAAAAAGAAGAATCTGATTTGCCGAAAAACATATTAAACCTGCTTATCAAAAACTCTGAAGTTGCGATTAACACGATGAAGCCAATTTGTC
>CAMQVF010000083.1 GCA_947038115.1 uncultured Spirochaetia bacterium | reverse complement strand
CTCAATATCAAAAAATTATAGAGACTGCTGAAAGTAAATATAAATACAATAAAAAAAATGCATACTTTTTAATTGTTAGTACAGCTGATCAAGAAATGCATGTCATCAAAAATGAGAAAATAGTTAAAACTTATATTATATCTACAGCAAAAGCTGGCGAAGGCAATACTATGAGTAGTTATAAAACACCTTTAGGATATCTTAGAGTTGCAGAAAAAATTGGGGATGATGCGCCTATAGGTACTATATTTGTAAAAAAATATAATACTGGCAAAATATCGAAAATTTATACTGATAAAACAGATGTTTCAAAAGATCCTATAACTACAAGAATTTTTCATCTCGATGGATTAGAAGAAAATTATAATAAACTTGGCAATGTAGATTCTTATCGACGAGGAATTTTTCTTCATGGAACACATGAGGAAGGTCTATTAGGCGAAAAAGCTTCAAATGGATGTATAAGAATGACCAATAAAGAAGTAATCGAATTATTTGATATAATACCAAATAATACAATAATATACATTTATTAGCTAGACTGTTTGAGATTAACTTAGGTATAATTTTAGTATATTGAGGATTTTAAATGAGCACTTTATCCAGCAATTTTTCTAAAACAATTTATAAAATAGGTATGGAAGCTTTTCAACGCCCTATTTTTTATAATGCCCCTATAGGTATCCGATTTGAAATTGGAGGAGACGAGGGTGTATACTTGAAAAAGAACAAATTCAATCCCGCTTATGTGTCAGCAGCTTTAAATCGAGCAAAAACTATATATGAAAATCTACCTAGTAGTCCAAACATAATGAGAATGGATGTATATCCCAATAATGGATGTCCTAGTCAAGAAAAAAGTATAGAAGCAGTAATTCAGTTGATATGCAAAACAACAGGAATATCACAACCAGATGAACAAATATTAGAGACTTATCGAGATGACGAAGAAGATGAAAATGATGAAATTCTAACGAGATTTCAATTATATTGGGATTTAAACAAACTATCAATATCTAAAGACATACTATTAAATGAAATTATAAAGTACGATATTGCTGGTGTAGAGACTTATATTTCAAATGTCTACTTTGTTGATACACAAAATGCAGTTTTATTTTTTCTTTATGATGATAGGGGTGCCGATTTGGTAGCAGCTAACAAAGAACTAATCCGACCTATATTTGAACGCTTTAACTCTTGGATATTGGATTATGATAGAGAAGAAATAGAAGCTACATTCGCCAAATAATTTTAAGTATATTAATCAAAAAGCCATCTTAAATAGCGAGCTTTCTTATATTTATTTATGTGTATCAATATAATTAAGCACTTCTTTCCAACCGTCATTTTCAGCCTCAGATCCCCATAATGCCTCTGTTATATTTTCCAAAACATCCAGATTGTCATGATACTCTTCACAAAGTTTTTTTCGTTCTTCGATAGGAATGCTCTTTAAGCGTTCATCAGATACTTTTAAATCTTCATCTATCAAAAAATTAATTATGTCAGAAAAAATTTTATCATTATCAGAAAAAATTGTAAATTGAGGAAAAAGATCTATCACCTTATCAAAAGCAAGACGAATTTTTTTTAATCCAAGTGCTTCCAAAGTCTCTGGAATATGTGGAACTAATTCAGGTTGATTGCAGATGACGCCATGCCAGCCTTCTCCTTTCCAATTTCCAATCATGTTAAGCCCTATATATAAAAGAAAAACATCCGGGGTTGCAGCATTTTTTATTTGCTCTAAAGAACCAATAGTCCATAATTTATCAGATATTTCTACAAGCGCATCTTCATCAATTGTTTTTACATCTTTAAAAAGTTCTTTAACTGTAATCATATATAACTCCCTATAATAACTTAAATTATATAGAAAGTTAGTTTATAAGTCAATCTATAATATGTGAGATTTCTATTTATTAGCAATATAGTTCTAGTCCTGTCACAAGAGCATAAAATATAATATTAATTATACTTTTGCGTATTTCTCTTTAATTTTCAGCGTTGCATCTTTTATCTCTTTAAGTAAAATACTATCATCATAAGCCGGGTTCAACAATTTTTTGCGATTAAGTTCATTCGTTTTTTTATCAACAATACTAGAATATTCACCACTTCTCATATCGTCTATATAATTATTATAGCTTTCTTTGCTTATAATATTTTCATTATATTTTTCAAGCATAGTTTTTTCAGAAATAGCCTCAACTCCGTCATCGTCAATAATTATTTTTTTATCGATATTTTTTTCACTAAATGGATTATCTCTATATAAATCGACTTCATTTTTTTTAACTATCAAGCCATCTTCAATTTTTTCATCATCTTTCAATTTAATTAAAGCTTTAGAAACTAATGTACTACTTGGCAACAAAAAACCTTTATCATCAAAAAAGTTTATATTATCACCATCACAACCGTTAAAACTTTCAAATATTTTATATTTCAGTGAAAGTCTATCCAAATATACTTTGTTTATCGCCGTAAAATCCCATATACTCGTAATCACACCGTTATTGTCATGTTCTACTATTTTTTTACTCATTTTTATATTACTCCTTATCGCTTAATTTACTTGTGCTTGTCCCAAAAAAATAAATGATCCAATCGCCGTATTATGCGGACGGTTATCAGAACCAGTCGGCACTACTCGAGAAGCATCAATCCCAAATCCTGAATAGGCGGAATAAGGACTCACTCCCATACTCCAAGAATTATTTCTATTGGAAGGACTGCAACCATATATAGCCCCATACGAATACTCAAACACACCGTACTCCCATATAAATCTACTCATAGTTCCAGTTATATTCCTAATAGCATCATTTTGTTTTGTTGCCAGTTTATTTTTAGGCATTGGATATCCAGTATGCATCGCTTTTCTACTATTACAATCTTTATCAAGAATAGCGTTTGAATCAACACCCCTTAAAAAACGACCTCTATTATCTGGTATCTTAAAACTTGTTTGATTGACAGGAACTAAACCTAGTTTTACAAAATGAGAATAAGCAAAAGGATACTGCGATGATAAAAATGATCTACCATCTTCAAAAAACCACCCTTGATGATCAGCAATATCATAAGCATATTTATGGTCGCCAATTCTGTTACTATTAAAGGCATAATTTTCTCGCCTGTCAGTAATTAAAAGTTGCGTTATTTCTGTTTGATTGCTGTCTATTTGAACATCACATATAGGAAGTTCATAAACACCTAAAAAATCTTGCGTTAATAACGGCGCACTTGGAGTACCAGTACTTGGCTCACCTTTTTTTACATCGATAATTACAGTTCTATTTACTTGATCTTTACGCAAAACTATTGTATCAATTCTTCTTAAACTATCACCAGTTTCTAAAAGGATATCCATACTTTTAATTGAGTTGAAAGCTAGACCGTCTATAAAACCACTTATCCTATAAATTCTAACATTAAGACCACCGATAGCTTCTATTTTTTCATTAATGCCATACATAGCAAAACCACTACCAACAATAAAACTGTACATAACTTGAAAATCTTTAGCGTCATATACTATATCAAGATTATTATCAACCAAAACAGTACGCCCATGAATTCCACTATCTTTTATTCTAATAAGACTATTTAATGGTACTCCCAAAACAATATCTCCTACTTGTATACTTTCTGGGTTTATTATTATTCCTTCATGTTCTTCTTTATTTTCATCTGTATAAATCACTTTTGTATCTAATGGAATATTTATATTAACATTTTTATTATTTTCATTAACTATTTGTATAACCATTGTAGGTATGCTATCAAATGGGATAATACTAATATCAGCCCTTTTACCGTTTTTATCCATACTACTTTACTCCTAATGTTTTTTTTAATTCCTGCTTTGAATTATATGGCTTTCCAAATGATACTTTTCTATTATATTCACTATTTGTAAACTCATGTTCTATACCAGTAATAAGTATAGATTTTGATAATTCTTTATACCCTACATTCATTTTTACTATGCAAGTATCCCCTGGTATCACATTTATATCATCTGTAATAGAAATATCATAATTCTCTTCTATAACACTTTTTTCTAATTCTATTCTACCCTCTGTCTCTAACATATTTCTATAAGCATTTTTTTCTATATCTTTTTTCTTTTTTTTACTTTCTATAGTTATACAAAATCTTATATTACCATTAGTATTGTCTATAGAAACTACTTCTCCTTCACCTATAACCGTGCAATAATTTTTATAACTTCCAATATCAAATTCATATTCATTACTTAACAGATTTTCATCATCTTTGCTTATTGCAATATTTACATTTTTATTACTAGTATCAATGGCATGAAAATATATTTTATTATACTTTTTATTATAAATAGTCTTAAATCCGATATTTTCCAGAGATAACAGCTCAGTAACAGCCTCATATACTGTTTGCTTACTTTCTGTCATTAAATACCTTTCAGTCCCTACTTTATTATTAAGGCCATCAGCTACAAATATATTCGTTAATATTTTATTATTATCAATGTTCATATTATCATTCAATATGTCACAAGCAATCCTTCCCGCATGGTCATCGGTATTAGCACTTGGTATATATTCTTTATTTAGAGCCTCTATAGCGTCGAATAGCGCCAAAAATCCTCTTCCATCAATTTCTAATTTATTATCTGTTTCATTAATTTTATAACTTTCAATTAACCCTACTCTTATATTATCTTCACCAAAAAAATCAGTCATAATGAAACGAGGTTTATAAATTTTATCTTTATACATACTGTCAAGACCCTCGAAAATATTTTTATTTTTTTGATACTGTTCATCATTTACATCTGTAATAATGTCGAAATCTATTTCAATAGAAAACACATCCGCTTCGAAAAATTCTTCCTTCCACTTCACTTTTACATACTCATCTATTGTAGCTATATATTTTAATTTTTCATCAAAAATATAGATTTCATTTAATTTCTTCATACCTAATTACCCCCTTCCTATTCCTCTATATTTTTTATAAAATTTTATTCTAACTTTACATCTCTCAGCCCCAGAGCTAGCACTAAAACTAATTTGATTTTTACCTTTTTCAAGTCTTAACCATTTATCAAATAAATTTTTCACATTCAAAACTTCCAGCCCGTTTAATTCTACCTTTTTTTTAATTGTATCTATTACAATAATATCATTAAGTGATGTTGACAAATTGAAGCCCATACTTAAACCCGTGGTATCATTTTGAATTTTTGGATTTTTTAAATTTTCTGCCGATGTAATTATAATAATAACACCATTATCCTCATTACCTTCATTTTCTATAACATGTGGCTGTAATGACTTAGTTTGAGAAAAAATTAATGTGTTATTTATGTTATAAGGAAATTTAAATAATGCATTTGTACCAGCACCTATTTCTTCATCATAACTAAAATCACTATAGAAAAAAGGATCATTCATAACTAGCTCAAGCTTAATTGTACTTGTCGGCTGTGTTTCTGTACCATATAAATCTTCTACTTTAGTTACTTCATAAGCTTGGCCATCTGTTGTAATGGTAGAATTATATTTATTACCGTTGAAAAAAGTAGTTAAACTATATCGATACTTATTATTATATTTAGTTACCTCGAAAAAGTTAATAAATTCATTTATATCTTCAACACTATTTATATATACCTCAATAGGAATTTTTCTTTCTTCTTCCATATTTTCAAATGTGAGTAAAGAATTAAATAAATCATTATTTTTGGCTATTGGATATTTATCAGAGCCTAGTGTTAAAGTTGTATTGTCTGCCTTTGTTAATATAAAAAACAAATCGCTCCATTGCTTCATTATGCACG
>CAMQVF010000082.1 GCA_947038115.1 uncultured Spirochaetia bacterium | reverse complement strand
CACCTTCTTTATCGAGTGTTGCTTTCCAATTAGATTTTTCGAAGATGTTAGATCCGAATATATTAATAGTAGTATTTACTTTTCTTTTTGTGGACATGTTCGACACTGTAGGCACTTTGGTTGGAGTGTCGACAAAGGCTAATATGCTTAATCCTGATGGTTCAATTCCTCGATGTAAGAGAGCATTTTTTGCTGACTCGATAGGAACTATGGTTGGTGCTTTGCTTGGAACATCAACTGTTACAACTTATGTAGAAAGTGCATCAGGTTGTTCAGAAGGTGGTAGAACTGGACTTACATCTTTAACTGTAGCAGTTTTATTTATAATTTCACTATTTTTATCACCAATATTTTTAGCGATTCCTGCAGCAGCAACAGCTTCAGCTTTAGTACTTGTTGGTTTGTTTATGATGACACCAATTAAAGAAATAGATTTTGAAGATTATACAGAATCAATTCCAGCATTTATTTGTTTATTATTTATGCCTTTAACTTATAGCATAGCTGATGGAATTGTGTTTGGTATTCTATCTTATGTTTTGATTAAGGCTATATCTGGTAAATTTAAAGATGTTTCGCCTTTTACTTGGATACTAGCTATATTATTAGCTTTAAAGATTTTCCTTCCTGTAATACAAAAATCATTATCTTAAAATAAAAAAAGAGTACTACTTGTATAAATAGTACTCTTTTTAAATATTTTGTTTTTTAATTTTTAGCTAAACCATAACGTCTGTTGAATTTATCAACTCTACCAGCTGCATCAAGAAGTTTTTGCTTACCAGTGAAAAACGGGTGGCATTGATTACAAATATCAACGTGCATAGTCTTTTTGACTGATTTAACTTGAAATTGAGCACCACATGCACATTTCACTTCAGTTTCAAAATAATTAGGATGTGTATCTTTTTTCATTATCTATCTCCATTTAATTTATATTATATATAGAATATTTCACACTAATTGTATAATGATATTTTTAATTTTGCAAGTGTTTATTTTACTTATGTTAATTAAAAATCAAATATTATAATATATAGTCAAGGAAGTATTAACTATTCCGATATAATATATAGTCTATTTTTTACTTTGGTAGGCTATATAATAAAGGATTTTCTGCTTATGAAAAAAGAAGGAAGTAAAAAACTATTAAATGCCTTGTTAAGTATTTTAATATCTTTTTTAGTTATATTTATAGTAATAATGTTTACAAGATCATTATCAACAAATATCCTGCCTAGCACTAATAAGGTTTCAATTTTTATTAATGACTATTTAGATATGATGATGCGTAAAGTTGACAATCTATCATTAAGGCTTAATATTAAAAGAAATACAGTTTCTCAATATCAAGTTGATCTTATAAACCAATCGATAGATGATTATGTTGATTATTCTATTTTTCAAAGTTCAGAAAATTTATCTTCTTACAATCCGAATACAGCTCCTTCAAGGGCTCTTTTAGACAAGTATAAAAATAGTTATTATAAAATGACATTAGAAAATCCATATTTAAAGAGTATGACTATTTTTAATATGGACGGTCAGATGGTGCTTAATTTATATTTATCTGGCAATAAGTCATGGCCTTTAGAACTTAAACCTAGTCTTATTGATGATATAAAAAAAGATAATTCATTAGTGCTTAATATGTCGAATGAGAATTCTTTTTATGTAATGCAATATATGAAAAATAAAAGTGGTGAATTCGTGGTGGCTACTAGAAATGATTATGGTTATGTTTCTGATATTGCCAAATATTATCAAGTGGCTGATAAAAGTTTATATGTTAGCGATTCTGAAAATATAGTTTATAGTATACCTGATGGAATTGTTTCAAGTTCGATTGATAAAGTTTCTACTGTTATTAGTCGCTATGCTTATTATAAGAATCAACCTTCTTTTGTAAATAATAATTCTGGGCTTGCAGTTACTTTGGTGGGGCGTGAGTATCCAAATTATTTTGAGCTTATAGTTTTAGGTCTCACAGCATTTTTTATAGTGATGTTTCAATTTATTATTAAAGGTGTTCTTTATGCGTTATCAAGACTTATGGGTATGCATAAAAAGAATGTAGAGTCATATCCTCTGCCGCCTGAAGATATTCCTATGATTGATGAAGATATTACCGCAGTAGAACTTCCACAAAATGTTAGTTATGAAGAGGTATCTGACGGGAATAAAGTTATTCATAAAGTTGAAGATGAGTATATTGAGGCATTAAAAGATAATAGTTTAAATATAGATAATATATCTGAAAAATTTCCTAATTTAGAGAGCATGGTTCAAGATTTTATTGAGACTGCTAATAAAGAAGAGATTGTTGAAAACTTAGATAATGAAGCTCTTGATATAGAAGAAGATGATACTTTATATGTGTCGGAAGAAGATATTAATGATGACACAGAAATTGAAGAAGATATAGTTGACTTAGTAGAACTTAATGATAATATTGTAGAGACGGTAGAAGTCGAAAATATTTTAACAAATAGTGATGACATAAAAGAAAATCTTATATATAATAGTAATGATTCTACTTTAAATGAAGATGCGTCTACCGAAGTTGAGAAAGAAAATTTAGAGTCGACAAAAAAGAGTGAAGTTGTTAAAGAAGGCGAGGACGTGTTTCTAGCCTTTGATAAAATGCTTTCCTCTATTATAGATAAAGCAGAGTCGGAAGCGAAAGATTCTTTTACTAAAAAAGATTAGAATTAGTTAAACATTACTTGGGGTTTTATATGTCAAATAATACTAGAAAAAATATATCGACACTGCTGGTTATTGCAGTATTGATTAATGCTATCATTATAGTTGTTTATATGTCTTTTGTTTTTAGAGAAAATAGCAATTTATTTAATCTTGATAGAGCGAATCTTGAACAGAGAATATCTATATATATGGATTCATTGTCGAATAAACTTGATTATTATGACAGTAGAATGTCTAAAATAATTGAAAGCTATAAATTTATCGACTTTATAACTAGCAGCACGGCTCTAGGTGTAGATCAAGAAGAAGTGAAAAAAATTGTTTCTTTATTTAGAGATGGAGAAAATCCTTTTAGTTCTGTCGCTTTATACAATAAAGAAGGGCAGTCTATATTTTCAGCACCTATTCGTATAACATCTTTAAATACTAATGAAATAAATTCTTCAAATTCGTTTTATTCTTCATATAATGATGCTTATGATGGAATTGAGTTTAGATCGAATATAAAAGATAATATGGGAACAACTATTGGTTATATTGTTGCTAGTGTTGATAAATCTATTTTTAATAATATAGTTCAAAATTCTGGTATGTTACTTTTACCGAATGCTGTTATTTACTATAATAACAATATTAATATTAATAGCGTACCTAAAGAATATTTGATGTCTTTATTAGATAATGTTCCAGAATTTGAACCTTATTTTCAAGACGTGAAAGATAGCTCTTTATTATTTTATTCTTCAAAATTAAGTAATGTCCAAAATCTTAGTATAGGTTTTTTATCATCAGATACATACTTATTACATAAATACTTGAAATATATAATTTTGGCTGTTTTATCTTTATCGCTTATATTTTTAGTTTCTAGTGTGTTTTTTCAAGTTATTAAAGGTTCTGATTATAGAGAAGTATCTTTGTTGAATGAGCCAATAATAATAGAAGAAGAAACTATTAATGTCATAGATGAAGATATTAATACGAAAGAGACTTATGAAACAGAAGATATTCAAAATGATATTATTAAAGATATAATAGGTAAGGATATGAATGAGAGTGTAATTGCCAATCATACTATTACAGAAATGACTGGCAGTGTTTTAGATGATGAGATTAGTCAAAAAGAAGAAGAATATTTTTCATCTAAAGAAGCATTCGATGTTCATTATGATAATAATTTTTTAGGTGATGAGGCAAAAAAAGAATCTCAAGAAAAACCTCAAACTCTAAGTGCATTTCTTGATGAGGAAATTACTACTGAAGATTTATTTAAAAACTTTGATATTGATAAAGAGCTTGAAATAATATCAGAAGATGTTCTAGTTGATGATGAATTGGAAAGTGCTAAAGTAGAAGAGATATCATCATCGGTTGATAATGATTTAGAGGAAGTTCCAAAAGTACCAGATGATTACTATAATGCTCAAACTATAGATGAAATTAGTCCTAAAGAGAAATGGAGTAATATTATAACTTCATTAAAAGGTAATAAATTTGTTAATAAAAATATGAATGAGATGATAGATTGGGTTAAAAATAATTCAAATGTTAATCCTGATGGTGCTTTAATGCTTGAGTATAATTTTGATACTAAGTCTTATATTTGTATGGATCATTATAATTTATCATATGAAACTCAGACATTATTCGAAATAGATGAGCAAGAGCCTTTATTCGCGAATATTTTATCTAATCATAAACCTTTATCGATTATAAACCCTTTTGAGTCGGCAGCTATTGCAACAAAAGTGAGTAATGATGACAAGTTAAATATTGCTAAAATATTATTTGTGCCAGTAGAAGATAATAGGGGTGCTATAAAATCATTCTTTGTGTTAAGTTCAAAGGAATAGTTGAATGTTTCTAGATTATACTGTATTAGTTGTAATTTTAATTTTGGTAGGTCTTGTAATGACTTTAGTTTTCTCAAAAATACTTCATGTTAAAGTTTTTGGCGGACCTATTGTCATGATTATTGTTGCGACTAGTGGGGCATTACTGGGAATGTATTATTTTCCAACTCTTGAGGCTTTAATGCAGAATAAAATAGATATTGCTGATTCTATGATGGGTGCGACTATTTTAATAGTTTTGCTTCATATGGCGACACCTAAATCATTGAAATAAAAATAATGAAAGTAGAAAATATACAAGAAGATTTATCACTGTTAGTCAAAGATGAAAAGACAATAGAAAATGTGACGAGAGCTTCTTATATAGCAAATGAAGCTTTAGACCTTGCACAGAGTTTATCATTATCAGGCACTAGGTCATCTTATATTGATAAACAAGTTGAGAAATTTATAAAATCACAATCGGCATATCCTGCGAATTTAGAAGTTGAAGGCTTTGGATATTCTTTATGCATATCGAAGTCAAGTGAAATAGCCCATGGCAAACCCACTAGTAAAAAAATACTTGTTTCAGGGGATCCTGTATGTATTGATGTTGGAGTTAAGTATAATAATTGTTATTCTGATGTTGCCAGATCATTCATAGTTGACGGCATAGGGTTTCATGACAAACTTGTAAGTAGAATGACATCTGTTTGTAAAGTCGCACTTGAAGAGTCGATTAAAATACTTAAGCCCGGAATGTTTTTAAGTGCTTATGGTAAAAAAGTTGATGCCATTGTAAAAGAAATGGGTTTTAATACTGTCAAATTTCTAACTGGGCATGGTATTGGATTAAAGTATCATGAGCCACCACATATATATAATTTTTATCATCCTCATAATAATATCGAACTCAAAGAAAATATGATTTTTGCATTCGAGCTTATGATTACAAATGGTAGTGATAGATATAAAAGAGACATAGATGGTTGGACATTACACACAGCGGATGGCTCTTTAGCTGTTCATTTTGAGCATACTGTTCTTATTACAAGTGATGGGGCAAAAATGTTAGGTGTAACTAATTGAGGGTTGATATTAAAGTTATACCCAATGCTAAGTCAATTTCTTTTAAAACGATAAATGATAAATATACATTAAGAATTATAGCACCGCCTGTGGATGGTAAATGTAATGAAGCTATTATTTTATTTTTCTCTAAAAAACTAGGCATAAAAAAGAGAGATGTAAATATAATTAATGGAGAATTTTCTCGCAGTAAAACATTAGATATTAATATCGACAACGACTCTTGGAATTTATTTTTATCTGAAAATTCTTAAT
>CAMQVF010000081.1 GCA_947038115.1 uncultured Spirochaetia bacterium | reverse complement strand
TTACAAGAACAATTTGGATTTTCGGTTAAGGAAATTAGTTCTTTAAAAAATAAGTTCGTTCTTTATAATTTTCAAAATAAATTTAAGCGTGAACCAAATAAAGATACTTTGGGTAAGGATGAATTTTTAAGACTTTTAACAGTTCAAATGTCGCATCAAGATCCGTTGGCACCAATGGATAACAAAGATATGATTGCACAACTTGCTCAATTCTCTTCAGTAGAGCAGATGACACAGGTAAACCAAACACTTGAGTCGATGACTACTTTTTATAATGAGCAAAATGGATACTCGATGCTTGGTCGAAGTGTTGAGTTTATGGATGAGGCTGGCAATAGATTTTTAGGCCCCGTAGAAATGGTTATGCAGAACAGTGAAGGTGTCGCTTTGGCTGTCAGAACTTCTAATGGTGTAATGACTGTCCGCCCTGAAGATATTATGATGGTGCATTCTGATGGTGCTTTAATGGCATCACAGCCAGCTGAGACTCTTACTGAACTTGAATCAAATAATGCAACTGAAGTTTTTAATTCTACAATTGCTATTGATAATAATAAGTCGGCTGAAGAATTATCTAAAAAAGCTACTGAAAATATTACAGCTCCTATCAATAATGAAGAGTCTGGTAATATTGCTCGTGATTTGAATATTATTAAAGAGTATCAAAAGACTGACAGTATTATGTCAGATTTTTAGTAACTTTTAAATATTTTTATATCCATTTCGATATTTTTTTTAAAAGAATGTTGAAATTAAGTTTTAGGTGTTGTATTATGTTAAGTAAACATATCGCGTAATTTACTTGCGTATTATAACACTTTAAACTTTTAAGGGTATTTATGAAGACAGTTTGTTCAACATTTATTTTTATATTATTTCTTTCAATCAATTTAATTAGCCAAACAACTGTGACAACTCAGTCAGCACTACAAAATGCTATCAATATTGAGATTAGTGTCAATAAGGGAGAAAATTGGGGGCAAGCAACGGCTTTAGGTGTTTACACTCCTCAAATGGCTTTTTGGGTTGAATCTTTAGATAATATCTTTATACAAAATATTTATGTAACTAAAGCTTTTGGAAAACAAAATATGCCTAATAAGCCTAAAAACTTTGAGGCTACTTATACTAGAAATTCTCTTCCATTTTGGCTTAAAAAAAATTATACAAAATTCCGTACTTATCCAACAAGTGCCACTCCTTTACCTGATTCTATATCTCAAGCAACTCCATTGGGTTCTTTTGTTATAAAATCGAAGGTAACTAAAAATATTAAAAAGGGCTATATTTATTTTGAAGTAAATAATATGTCTGACTTAAATGAAACATATAGAGATGTGGTGGGGCAGCCTTCTTTGATATATCGAGCAAAAATAAATTTCAAAAAAAGTGGAACTTATCCACTTGAGCTTTACGCTATGTCAGACAGTGTTCGTGAAGGGCTTTACAAAACGAATATATCGGGAATAACTACAGCAGTCAAAATTATTGATTCTATTACTGTTAAAGTTTTAGATTAAATTTTTTTAACTTATTAAAACTATTATGTTACTCTGGTGAAATTATGATAAATACTCCGTTCTTAAAAGAAAATTTAATAGCCTACATAGGTAATAAAAGACGTCTTCTTTATTTTTTAAATGAAAACTTTCAATATCTTATAGAAAAAGATAAAAAGATAAAAACATCGGCCGATTTATTTGCTGGCAGTGGCAGTGTGTCAAGGCTTTTTAAATCGCTTGGTTTAGAAGTTCATTCAAATGATTGGGAGTATTATTCTTATATATTAAATTATGCTCATCTTAGTATAAATGAAAACGATGTTGATAATATGTTTTTGCATTTGGGTGGCGTTGATAATATAATTAATACTCTAAATGAAATGAGTTCTATCGATGAAGATAATATTTATATATCAAAATACTATGCACCTAAAGATGATAATAATCCTGACTTAATTAACGAAAGAATTTTTTATACTCAATATAATGCACTTAAAATAGATACAATACGACATCATATTGAACTTCTGCATAATAATAACGTAATTGATAAAAAAGAATATTTCTATTTATTATCAACTCTTCTTTATCAAGCGGCAACTTGTGCTAATACTTCTGGTGTATTTAAGGCATTTCATTATGGATTTGGTGGAAGGAATGCGGATGCTTTAAGTCGAATAATGAAGCCATTAATTATTAATAAATTACCACTTATAAATGGGAAGAAATGTTCTGTTAGTATGCTTGATGCTTTAGAGTTTTCTGAAAAAAATAAAGATAAAGAATTTGATATTGTTTATTTAGACCCGCCATATAATCAACATCAATATGGAAGTAATTATCATTTGCTAAATACAATAGCTCTTTGGGATAAACCTTATGTTAATAAAGATATTTATATTGATGGCAAGAAAACAGACAAGAGTGCTATAAGGAAGGATTGGACTAAAACAAGGTCGGACTATTGTTATAAAAAAAGTGCACCCTTGGCATTGACTAATCTATTAAATAATTTGAATGCTCGATATATTACTTTAAGCTATTCAACCGATGGAATTATTAATTATAATGACTTGCTTGATACATTAAATAGTTATGGTAATCTTACAATTAGCACATCAGAATACACACGTTATAGAGGTGCTAAAAGGTCGTTAGTTAATACTAAAAAGAATATTGAATATTTGTTTATAGTGGATACTAAGAAAAAACTAAAAGCGACATCTACAATTAATATGAACAGCCATGCTATAAATAATGTCAGGCTTATGCTTAATTTTCCATTTGAAAGCAAAAATAATAATATAGAGTTTTTATATAATGGTTGTAATATTTCTATAAAACTAAAACATAAAACACATTCTATGAATACCGATTCTATATGTAAATCATTAGAAAATAAAAGTCTAGATTTTGTTGAAAACTTTAGAGGATTTATCGAAAAGAATATTAAAAAAGATAATATGAATGCTTTAATGCTCTATATAAAAAAAATTGAAACTGCTTATGAAAATAATAATAGTGCTGAAATTAGATATTTTGCCAATCATATTTTAAGTGTTTACAGTAGTTTTTCTAATAGTAATTCTAGTGAATATATAAGTTCTATTACTGAAAGCCTTGCAAGAATAATAAAAAATAATGATGAAAGCACAAAAAAAATGCTTCCTATAGAAGAAATAAAAAAGAGAATAGATTATAATAAAAAATATTTGTATGTAAAATCATAAGTTTAAGGATAACTATATGTTGGAAAAGAATAATTTAAATGAAAGTAGTATTGAAATAAAACAAATAAACGAGATGGAGCATAAAGAATCATTTGAGATACTTTATGATTTACAAAAGACGCATGCAGAGATATTACCTCATATTTATAGAGCCTATGCTTCTGTTGATGAATTGATGGCTGCAACTGGCGAGGATAGCTTTGGTGAGTCTTATTGCTATATTTTAGAATATGAAAAAAACTTGGCAGGATATGCTTTTTTAATGAAGGGAGTACACAAGCATCCTTCAATTTATGTCAAAAAAAAATATCTTATTTTAGAGGCATTTATACTTGATAGTAAATATCGAGGGTTTGGACTTTCTAAAGTATTTCTTAAATATATTAAAGATAAAGCTAAAGAAAATGGTTTTGAGCGAATTGATCTTGAAGTGCTTACAAATAATAATGCTATAAATCTATACAAATCTTTTGATTTTAATCCGACAATGCTTAAGATGAGTTGTGAATTATAACTTTGACAAAAAGATGTTTTGCTATATAATCACTTAGACTCTATTCTTTAATATATTGGATACTTTATGGGAAAAATAATTGCGGTTGTCAATCAAAAAGGTGGCGTTGGTAAAACTACTACGTCAGTTAATCTAAGTGCCTGCATTGCTACAATGGGGCATAAGGTTCTTTTAGTCGATATCGATCCTCAAGGTAATGCTTGCTCTGGACTCGGAGTAGAAAAAGAGAATTTAGAATATAGTATTTATGATTTACTTCTTGAGGAAGTTAAAGCTAGTGATGTTATCATTAAAACATATAAAGAGAATTTATCTATTATTCCTGCCGACTCAAGTTTAGTTGGTGCTCAAATTGAATTAGTAAATGAGATTTGTCGAGAATATAGACTTAAAAATGCTTTAGATTCTGTTTTAGATGAATATGACTTTATTATTATAGATTGTCCTCCTACACTAGGCATTCTCACTGTAAACGCTTTAACGGCTGCCCACAGTGTCTTAATACCCATTCAGTGCGAGTTCTATGCTCTTGAGGGTGTTAGTGAATTAAATAATACGATAGCACTTGTAAGAAAAAATCTGAACCCAAATTTAGAGATAGAAGGTGTTTTACTTACGATGTATGATTCTAGAACTAATTTAAGCTCTGATGTTGTTAAAGAAGTTGTCTCATTTTTTAAAGATAAAACATATAAAACAATGATACCTCGTAATGTCCGTTTGAGTGAAGCTCCTTCGCATGGTAAAGCCATATCTGACTATGATAAAGAATGTGTTGGGTCAAGGAGTTATCAAGAGCTTTCAAAGGAACTATTAGAAAAGTGTGTGCGAGGTGTAAAATAGATGAGTTCTAAAAAAAGGCATGGCTTAGGCAAGGGCATGAATGCGCTGATAAAGTCGAATGATATTGAAATTGTCGAGGCTTTAGAAACGGCAGACAAAATGGGTGTGCAAGAAATTGATATGACTAATATTGATGTTAACCCAGACCAGCCTAGAAAAGTATTTGTCACCGATGATATTGAAGGTTTAGCAAGAACAATAGATGAACATGGGCTTATTAATCCTATAACTTTAAGAGAAAAAAATGGTCGCTATCAAATAATTTCAGGTGAAAGACGATTTAGAGCTTTGAAGTTTCTTAATCGAACAAAAGCACCTGCTTTAATTCTTAATGTTCAAGACTCGAAAATGCTTGAGCTTACTTTGATAGAAAATATACAAAGAGAAGATTTAAATGCTATAGAAATAGCTTATAGTTATAAAAAACTTATAGATGATTTGGATATTAAACAAGAAGATTTAGCAAATCGAGTGGGGAAGAGCCGAAGCACAATTACTAACTCGATGCGTATTCTCGATTTAAGCGATAATATTAAAAGTTATATAGTTGAAGGTAAAATTACTGAAGGACATGCTCGTTCGATTTTGTCATTTTCTGATAAGGATGCGAGAGAAAAATTAGCTTTAGAAATTATAGAAAATTCTTACTCTGTTAGAAAAGTTGAAGAGATAGTAAGAAATAGTAAATTAGATAAAAAAGAAATAATTGAAAATATAAAGAAAGTAGTAAAAAAAGATCCTAATCTAAGAAATATTGAAAATAGGTTGGAAAAAATTTTTTCTACAAGAGTATTGCTTCATGATAAAGAGGGGCAAGCGGGACGTATTGTTATTGAGTATTTTAGTCCAGATGATTTAGAGCGTATTATGGAGATAATGGAAGCTTGCGATGAGCATAAAGAAAATAGACGAAGTAATACTCGTACAGAAATTAATTATTAAGGTTTATTCAAACTGTGTTTAGAAGAGTTTTTTTAGTTTTTTTATTCTTTACTTTAAGTTTATATTCGCAAAAAGATATATATAAAATTGCTACAGTTCCACTTGACTCCATATTAAAAGATAATGATGAATTGCGTAAAAACCTTGCTGTTAAATTAAATAGAAGTAAATTTACTAAGCAAGTATATTTGAAATATATAGATTCCAAAAAAAGAAAACTATTTCCAAAAAAAGAAAAAATTACAATAGATAATGCTTTAATATTATCGAAAGATTTAAAACTCGATATCGCTATTATAATGTATAAAGAGGAAGTATATAAGGGTCTTGTTACGAATGTAGTCAATACGAATGTAGTCAATACAAATGCAATCAATACAAATGCAATCAATACAAATGCAAGATCGGAAGAGCGTCGTGTAGGGAAAGAGTGTCTTCGCCTGTGTAG
>CAMQVF010000080.1 GCA_947038115.1 uncultured Spirochaetia bacterium | reverse complement strand
GCAGCAGGATCTGGAACTACAGTTCCAACTACTATAAATTTTACTTTTGTAGAATTAGTTGAGAAATCTCTACCAAAACCAACACTTGGATTATTAAGATTCACTGGCCAAATATTTCCAGTATCAGCAACAGCTACGAATATACTTTCATTGCTTTTATCTGTGTAGATTCCAACTCTGGCAGCCAAAGACAATGGTTTTGTTGTTTTTATTAATTGGGTACTATTAAGTGTTATTATATTGATTTCGCCAAATTTGAGAGTATAATCTATTGTTTTATAATTAAATGTGAAAGTGGTGTCAGCATTGTCTACTTTTTTGGTTGCAACTTTTTCTGCATCTTTAAAATCACCAGTATTTGAAAAATTTACATCACCAGTTGAAGATATATCTAGCATCAAATCATCGTTTGCATAATATCCTGCTCTTGTACTCAATGCATCTACACCTGTTGCATCGGTTATTGGAGCGGTTTTGTTGCTACAAGTAATTACAAATAATAATATTGCTGTCATTACTAATAATATTTTTAGATATGATTTCATTTGCTTTATTCTTAATAACATATTTTGCATGGTGTTAATCCCATGTCATTTGCTTCTGATATATTAACTCTATATATGGTTTTAGATCTAGCTAAACTTCGGCAAGAAGTGCTCAAATGATATCGTTCACCTTTTGGCGTGTGATAAACAGTTGACTCTTTTGCTGATGCTATTGATATTAGTATAAAAAGTAGAAGTAGAGCATTTGTTATTTTTTTCATTAATTAATCTTTGTATATTTAGCATTATCTAACAATTTTAATTATAATAATATTTGAATAACTCTCAACTATAAATAAACCGCTTTTTGTTATTTCAACCCCACTTTTATAAACTGTACTTATTTTTTGACCTTGAAAATAAAAGAATCTACTGATAGAATGTAACATAATAAAAAATATTTAATTAAGGATGACACGATGATTATAGTAACAGGCGGTTTAGGCTTTATAGGCAGTGCATTCCTATGGAAATTAAATGAAATGGGTATTAATGATATATTACTCGTTGATAAAATGAGAAGTGAAGATAAATGGCTTAATGTTAGAAAAAGAGATTATGCGGATTGGTGCGATAAAGATGATTTATTTTTATGGTTAGAAGATAAAAACAATGCTAAAAAAGTAACGGAAGTGCTACATATGGGTGCTATTTCTTCTACTACCGAGCAAGATGGCGACATTTTAATGAAAAATAATTATGAATATAGCAAAAAATTATGGGACTTTTGTACAAAAAATAAAATAAATTATGTATATGCATCATCGGCTGCAACTTACGGCGGTGGAGAACAAGGCTATAGTGATGAAATGACATCTGATGAGTTTAAAAAATTATTGCCATTAAATAAATACGGGTATTCAAAAAAAATATTTGACGATTGGAGTTTGAAGCAGGAAGATACGCCAAGTCAGTGGGCTGGGGTTAAGTTTTTTAATGTTTACGGACCACAAGAGTATCATAAAAATCGAATGGCATCGATGGTGTTTCATACTTTTAATCAATATAAAGAGAGTGGCAAAGTTAAACTTTTCAAGTCTCATAAAGAAGATTATTTAGATGGTGGTCAATTGAGAGATTTTATATATATAAAAGATGTAGTAGATGTGCTTTATCACTTGCTATATAACAAAAATGCTTCAGGGGTTTATAATTTAGGCACGGGCAAAGCTAGAACTTTTTATGATTTAGCATCGTCGACAATTAAATGTGCAGGATATGATAATTCCATTAAGCTTGAAAATATTATAGAATTTATACCTATGCCAGAAGATTTAAGAGGCAAGTATCAATATTTTACAGAAGCTAGCATGTCGAAATTAAAACAAGCAGGCTATAATAATAAATTTCACACACTTGAAGAAGGAATAGCCGACTATGTTTCGTATCTATCTAAAGAGGACAAATATTTGTAGCGTCTAAATTATTAATTATTTTTAAGAATAATATTTTGTTATCATAGTTTTAATATTATCTATAGTTGCATTTTCTTGTTTAAGGCTATCTTGTTTTTCGCCATTTTGATAAATCGATATTGTAGGTAGTCCAAAAATTTGCTCTTCCATTTCAGCTCTATTTGCAAGCGGAGCATTATATTTGAAGAATTTTATTTTGCCGTCATATTCTTTTTCTAATTCCCCCATTAATGGCATTAACTCACGACAAGGCGGGCAAGTATCGGCGAAATAGTCGACGACAACTAAACCAGTAGATTTTATCACATTCTCATTAAAATTTTCTTTTGTTAATTCTATCATTATATTCTCCCAGTTTAACTAAAATTTATTAAAGACAATACTATTATAATTATTGCTTCGGCTGTAAATAGTGTAATAAATATAGGTATATAAAATTTCCACCATCGCTGTAGAGGTAAACCAATTATTCCACATACAATCGCAGTTGCGGCAGTAGGCCAGAGTAGATTCGAAAGCCCGTCTCCAAATTGAAAAGCAGTAACTGCTACTTGTCTTGAGATATTTAATATGTCAGCAAGCCCTATCATAATAGGCATTGTCGTCATCGCTTGTCCACTTCCTGATGGGATGAAAAAATTAATAAGTGTCTGTGTAACAAGCATTCCAACTGCAGTAAGCCAATGAGGCAAACTAGAAAGCACTTGTGACATAGAATTCATAATTGTGTCTGTAATATTTCCTGCTTCAAGCACAACAAGTATTCCACGAGAAACCCCTGCTATCATAGCTCCGAAAACTATATTTTGCATTCCGATTATAAATTCTGTTGCTATTTTATCAAGATTCCAACCCATTATTATCGCACTGCCTATGCCCATAGTGAAAAATATTCCAACGATATGAGACATTCCCCAATGATGAGTGAAAATACCATATATTAAAATAGATATCGATGTGAAGACTAATGCAAAAACAAACCAATGTCTTTTTATTATTTTATATTCATCTAAATTATCTTTATTTAAATCAAATAATTTCAAGTCTAAATCTTTAACTAAACTAAGTGAAGGATTTTTCTTAACTTTAGCAGCATAAAGCATAATTGCTACAACTATTATTGCCATATGAATAGCAAATATGATTAAGCGTGCAGAAAGTCCAGAGTATATCGGCAGGTCTGCTATACTTTGAGCGATGACTATATTAAATGGATTAGTAGTCGCTGCAGCAAAACCAGTGTATGAGCCAAGAACAACAATTGCAAAACCGACAAGGGCATCATATCCTAATGCAATTGTAAGCACTGCGAATATTGGTATAAATCCATAAAATTCGGCACCCGATAAAACAGTTGATGTGCTAATTCCAAATAAAATAGTAAAAACGGGTATAACAACCCAACCTTTATTACCTAAAATTCTTATGAGTGTAGCTATAAAACCATTTAATGCGCCAGTTTTAAGTATTAAATAAAATGATGGATATATCATAAATGTGAAAAATACTATAGCGGCTGCTTGTATCATTCCTGTATATGGTGCTGTCATCATTTCTAAAAATGTTACGGGCGTATTTTCTTCTGCCTCTTGAAAAGTTCCGGGCACTACTATCGATCGAGCAACTCCGTCAATAGTTACTTTTTTACGTTCAAAATTACCCGCTGGTATTATATAAGTTAGAAGTGCCATAATGATAGTTATTACAGCCAAAATTACATATTGATGGGGCATTTGAAGCGATTTTTTAATTTTCATTAATCATACTTCTTAATTATTTATTTAAACCACAACAATTAGATTTTTTTATTGTCATCGTTTAACTTAATTATAGTCATTATTTGATAAATTTCAAGGTAGATTACTATTTAAAATTAATTGACTTCATAAAATTAATATACTATGATTAGAATATAAAATATTTAATTTTTTGATAAATAATTTATCTTAATACAGGATGCTTATCTCCCATCTCCCATATATTTACAAAATCCCAACCATCAAAATTACTTTTGTCTTTGAAAGAATTAACAGTGAGTATAGTAACGCCAGCTTCAATAGGAGGAGTATAATTCAAACTATAATTACTTGTTATAGTAGTTGCTGTGTTGTAATTATTAGCTATAATTTTAATATTACTTATATAATTATAAGCATTGTTAATTTCTAGTGTTGGGCATTGTGCTGTTCCAATAATACCACCAGCATGGCTATTACTACTAGTTGTTGTTAGCTTTCCAGAATTTCCGACATTATTAATTTTTGCTGTACACTCGATATATCCAACAATACCACCAGCATTATAAAAAGCATTTATATCGCCATAATTTTCGGCTCTATTAATTTCCACATTAGCACTACCATCAGCCAACGCAATAATTCCGCTAGCCATACTGCCACCACTTATATTGCCTAAGTTTTTAACATTATCGATTACTATTTTAGTACTAACAAAACCAACAATACCGCTAGCAGTATCTGCATTTATATCACCATAGTTGACAGCATTCTTAATTGTTACTAGACCAATAGTTCTACCAAGAATGCCACTAGAAGTGCTCTCGACAGTACTGCTTTTAATTAATTCTACAGAGGCTTTATTTGTAACATTTTGAATAATAGTATTGTCGCCACTAACACCAACAAATGAACCAGCATCTGTGTTTTCACCTTTTCCTTTTATAGTTCCACTTTCTATTGTGAGGTTTTTAACTTGTCCATTTTCGAGTAAATTATAAATTAAGCCAACACCACCATCAGTATTAGTATCAATTATATTTAAGTTTTTTATTCTTTTGCTATTACCATCCATTACCCCCGCAAACTTATTTATTCCACCAAAGCTTTTATTATTCATATCTATATTAGCATTAAATTTGATATTCGCTGTGATATTAGTTGTTTGATCAGTAAGCCAAGCAAGATGTTTACCTTCTATTATAATATAGGTATCAGTCGTATCTCTATAAGGTTTTGCACTATCACCCTCCCAAGGAGTTGAGTAAACAATTGAATTTGTATTATAACCACGACCACTAGGATTAGTAGCACTCTCACTGCATGATGCCATGAAAATTACACTCGTAGCTATTATAAGTAGTAATATTATATTTCTAAACGATTTCATAATTATCCCCTAGTATTTAATTAAACATGCTATTTAGTGTAAATATAAACACTCTAAATGTACACCAAATATATAAAACATTAATGAAAATTATTATTACTTTCTTTTAGAATATATATTTATATTGACAATTTATATGAAGTAAAATCATTAGTTTCTATTGTAATATGCTATATTTACTATATTATGTTCTTCAATAATATAATAAATTGTGAGTAAACTGTTTATGAGTAGTAAAAAATCGAATGCATGTCGCGAATTTAGTAGAATTATTTATTTATTGCCATGGCTATTGGTATGGTTATGGTCTAAGTTGAAATTTAAATTATCGTTTAATGGAACTATTATATTGTTATTTATAGGGTCTATTTTCGCATTTGCGGGAATTTATTTTAGTCAAACAAAGGATGTGAAAATTCAGCTTGACGAGGCTTTGAAGAGACAAATCAGTAATCCTATTACTATACGACATGAGATAATGCCAACAAATGGGATGACAAATTTCATTACGAATGTTATAATTATGGATGATCAATCGATTTCAAAATTAGACAAGGCTATCGAAGACACTTTGATTACGCAAGGCGGTTATACCCGAGAATATGTAAACCAAATAATAAAAAACTCCACCGACCTCACATCGTTTTGGCTTGCTTTTTTGTCTGTATTTATGGTTGTGTTCACATTATTCAGCATAGTAACAAATAGTAATATATTGAAAAAGTCGGAAGAAGAATTTAAAAAAGTTGAAGAAGAATCGAAAAAAACTATAGAAAAATTAAAAGTAGATTCAGACGCAACTATAGCAAAATTGAAAACAGAATCTGAAAACTATATAAGCACTGTCGAAGTTGAATCGAAAAAAACTATAAAATCTATAGAAGAAGAATCAGATAAAATTATAGATGAATTAAAAGCAGAATCTACGAAAAATATAGATGAATTAAAAGAAGAATTAGAAGCTATAAAATCATCGGTAGAACTATCAGAGAAGAAGACAGAAGAGTATAAAGATGAAACAAATGCAACAAGTTTATTTGCTCAAGGGAATCAAGCTGTCTCAGAAAAAAAATACGAAGATGCAATAAAGTATTATACAGAGGCTATAGGAATTAATCCTAAACTTATCGAGGCTTACAATAATAGAGGTGTTGCTTATGTTCAGCTAGAAAAATATG
>CAMQVF010000079.1 GCA_947038115.1 uncultured Spirochaetia bacterium | reverse complement strand
CACAGGCGAAGACACTCTTTCCCTACACGACGCTCTTCCGATCTAAAAATATTTCTACTTGGCAGGTTTTTTGATAGGCTTTGCCACATTGTCGAAGGTGAGTGCCTTATTAATGGGTGCGTCTATCGTTATATTTATATTATTATCATCGAGAAGAAAAATAATACTTAAAAGTAAAGAATTTTATTTGTCTTTTGTTGTAGCTTTTATTGTATATTTACCATTCGTTATAAATGTTTTTCAATCTAACTTTGCCCCTATAAAATATATTTTGGATAGACTTGAAAAAGGTGGTAGCTTGAAAAAGGCTTTAGAATTATGGGGCGCTCAATTAGGGCTTTTGGGAATTTTCTTTTTTATACTATTTTTATATGTAATTATATATTATATCGTGAACTTCATTAGAAAAAAAACTAGCGAAAAAGATATGTACTTTGCTTTAATTTCTTTTATTCCGTTTTTATATTTATTGCAAAAATCATTCAAAAATAAACTAGAGGTTAACTGGCCTTTATTTATGTATATTGGTGGAATTTTTTTAGTTGGTTTTTTTATCGCTAAGCATTGGAAGAAAAAGTCTATTAGGATTCTATTTTTAATAAATGTTATATTTTGTAGTATTATCATATTTTTTGCTATTTCTAATTATTTTTATAAATTGGTTCATATTAATGGAGATCCAATAGACAGATATTTCAAGTATAATTCTATAAGATATGATTTAAAAGAATATTATGATGAAAATATGGATAAAAATTTGAGAATATTTGGAATGAACTATCAAATTCCATCTATGATAAATTTTTATTTAAAGCCTGACATCGAGGCAGTTACGCTTAATCTTGGAACTTATCACCCAACAGTTTTCGACTTTTTTTATGACGATGATGAGTTTATAGCAACGGACATGTATTTTGTGGGTGGTGGTGCTGAACATCTTAAAGAATATTTTGATGAGATTATTCCAATAACAAATTTCATCTCATTTAGGGGTAAAAATGAAGTTGGGCACTATAATTTATTTTTGTGTAAAAATTATAAAGGTAATGGCCTTGACTTTATTTACAAAGGTAGTAAATTTGAGTTTTAGTTGTATGGAAAAAAGGAATTAAAATGAAAGATATAATAATTAAAATTGATGGGATGACTTGCAAGCATTGTGTTGCAAATATTACAGAGGATGTTTCAGAAATAGATGGAGTGTCTGCTATTAATATTAGCCTTGAAGACAAAAATGCGAGTGTATCATTCGATGAAAATGTTGTAAATATAGATGATATAATGGCTATAATAAAAAAATTGGGTTTTGAGGCGTCTATTTAATGTTTGCTTTTATCAATGGTGAAGTTTTAATTTTATCAGATAATACAATCGCCGTGATTGCTTGTGGCGTTGGCTATGAAATAAATATAAGCAGACGTGTAAATGTACAAAATGGTGACATAAAGATTTTTTATCTTCACTTAATTCACAAAGAAGATTCTATGATGCTTTATGGATTTGAAACTAAAGAAGAAAAAAAAATGTTTATAACCTTGCTTAAAGCTCAAGGAATTGGAGCGAAGCTTGCTATGGAAACGCTTTCTACTTACTCAATTAAAGATATAATGGATATACTTTTCACCAAAGATATTATAAGGCTTAAAAAAATTTCTGGCATGGGGGCTAAAAAAGCTGAAAAATTGTTATTCGATTTGCGTGATAAAATTGAAAAAATTGATATTCAAAGTGTGAAACCTAGCGACTATAATACAAGCGAGTCGGATACACTTAAGGCTTTAATGTCTTTGGGGTTTTCAAATATTGAGGCGAATCAGGCTATATCGAACATCGAAAATAGAGAAAATATCACAGCAGAAGTATTGATTGGGCTAGCATTAAAACAATTGAGCAAGCTATAAAATAATATGAGTGTAATTAAAGGCGAATATATAAACACAAAATTATCGCTTCTTCCTGACAAGCCCGGTGTTTATTTCATGAAGGACTTAGATGATAATATTATATATATAGGGAAAGCTAAATATTTAAAGAAACGTGTATCTTCATATTTTAATTCATCTCAAAAAGATGGGAAAACTCAAGCTTTATTAAAGCATATAAAAAACTTCGACTATATTGTTACTGAAAATGAGGTTGAAGCATTAATTCTTGAAGCTGAATTGGTGCAAAAACATCAACCGCATTATAATATTTTACTTAAAGATCAAAAATCATTCCCATTTATAGCGGTCACAAATGAAATGTATCCGAGAGTTGTAAAGGCCAGAAATGTTATAAAAGCCGACTCTCATATAAACCCTAGATATCAAAAATATTATGGCCCTTTTGTGCAAGCTGAAAAAGCACAGAATATATTAAGATTTATAGAAAATAATTATAAATTAAGACGAAGCAAATTAGATTTTCCATTAAAAAATCCTAAACGACCATGTCTTTATCATCATATAAATAAATGTCATGCCCCTTGTGCTAATAAAATATCTGAAGAAGATTATCAAAAAATTATAGATGAAATCGTTTTGCTCTTAGAAGGCAATGTTGAAGTTCTTATAATACAAAAAGAAGAAAGTATGCGTAGGCTTGCAAAAGAACTTAAATTCGAAGAAGCTAAGGCTATTCGTGACGAGATTGATCTTCTTAAAAATATAACAGTTGAACAAAATATTCACATTCCTGAAAGTGAAGATAAAGACATCATAGGAATTTATGGCGAACGTGGAAGTTACACTGTTGTCGTTTTATCTGTTAGGCTTTGTAAACTTATCGATAAAAAATCTTTTAATATGGAGGGTATAATTGATAATGCGAAAGAAACATTACGTGCTTTTTTTATGCAATATTATAATATTATAGAATTAATTCCAAAAGAAATTATTATACCTTTCGAGCCTGAAGATTATAATCTTTTAATCGATTATCTAAAACAAACAGTGAATTATGAAGTTGATCTCATCGTCGATAATGAAAATAAGGGACTCATAAAAATAGCTAATGAAAACGCTAAACATACATTTAAAGAAAGACATTTTATTAAAGAAGTGCCTGATTCTCATTTAGAAATTAAAAATATATTTAAGCTTAAAAAAACTCCTAGTACAATAGAGTCATTCGACATCGCACATATTCAAGGCAGTTATACTATGGCTGGGATGGTGCGTTTTGTTAATGGGAAATCGGATAATAGAAATTATAGACTATTTAATATAAAAACAGTTGACGGCATCGACGATTTTGCTTCTATCAAAGAGGCAGTTTTTAGGCGATACAAAAATCTTAAAAATAATAATATTCAAATGCCAGATATAATTTTAATCGACGGTGGACGTGGGCAATTAAATTCTGCCATAGAAGCACTTAAAGAGCTTGATATTAAAAATCAAGTTATAATGGCACTTGCTAAAAAATTTGAAGAGATTTATCTCCCAAATAGAGATGACCCTATAAGACTAGCTGATAATAGTTCGGCTAGATTATTTTTACAGAGAGTGCGCGACGAAACTCATCGCTTTGTTAATACAAGCCATGGAAATAAAAGAAGTCGTGAAATGCTTAGAAGTGAACTCGAATATATTAAGGGTGTTGGTGGTAAAACAATTGAAAGGCTTTATGTCGTTTTTGATTCGATTACTGCAATAAAAAATGCCTCGCTAAGTGAACTAACAAAAGTACCCGGGGTGAGTGAGAAAACGGCTGAAGCTATTTTTAATCACTTTAGAAATAAAGAAAATTAGTTTTTTTATTTGACTTGACATTAATTTTTATATAGCATGTATTTGGTATATAAAGTAGTTTATTAAGGATTTTTATGAAAAAGTTAGACTCTAGAGTAAATGATTTAAGTAATATTTTTATAGATTTTGTTATAAAGAATTACTCTAAAATTTTTCTAATCACAGTAACATTATTTGCCTTACTTATTCGCATTTATTTTGTACCTTGGATTTCTGGCGATTATAGCAATGATTTACAACACTGGTTCAAGGTGTTTACTGACAACGGCACTTCAGGCTTCAAGTATATATTTGATATTGCTAATTATCCTTCTCTTTATTTAATAATAATGGCGCTTACATCATATTTACCCGAGTTTTCTATAGAGTCATATCAAAATTTATCTACTATATTTTATGTTAAATTGCCAAGTATAATAATCGATTTTGTAACAGCATTTTTTGTATATAAATTTGTCTATGAATATACTAAAAAAAAATACATTTCATATATAGCATATACAATATTTCTATTTTTACCCACTGTAATATTTAATGGAGCTTTATGGGCGCAAATAGATGCTATATATACATCATTTATTATAATTTCATTATTTTATTTATATAAAGATAAATATCTAAAATCATTTCTATTTTATGGCGTATCTTTTGCTTTTAAGACACAGGCTATTTTAATTTTCCCACTTTTCATACTTTTATATTTTAATAAAAGATTTTCATTTAAATATTTTTTACTAATTCCTTTTCCTCATATAATTGCTTCATTCATTGCATTTTTATTTGGAGCTAATTTTTTACAAGCATTAAAAGTTTCAGGTGGTCAACGAGTTATGAGTTTATCAAATTCTGCTCCATCTTTGCCATATTTGTTTTTTGGAACTCAGTCTACGAATATTATAAAGCTTGAACAGTTTTATAAATTTATGTTTTTAGCGTTTTTTATATCTATTACGATATTAGCTTGTGCTGTATTTTTATATATAATATTGAATAGTAAAAATAAAATGACGCTTGATCGATATATATTATGGGCATTAGTAATTTCATTTTCTATGCCGTTTATACTGCCTTCTATGCATGAGCGATTTTTTTACATGGCTGAAGTAATATCATTAATATTTGCTTTTATGCGTCCTAAATATTCTTACATAGCTATATTGATAAATTTATGCTCATTGTCCACGTACATGAGTTATTTAATTGGAGTACCGATTCTTGGACTTAAAAATATATCGATTATAATGTTTGTAATATTTTGTTTGATTATGAGAGTTTTATATATTGAATCTAGGCAAAATAAAAGCTCCGCATCTAGTGAATAGAGTAGGAGCTTTGTAAATTATTTTATTCTTCTAAATATGAATAATGAAATCTATATTTCGCTAATGGATCAAGAATATAATTTTTAAGTTTTGGTGAAACTAATAAAGTAGATGTTCTAAAATAGGTTGGGATTATAGGCATATCATTCATAAGAATTTTTTCAGCCTTGTGTAAAATCTCTATTCTAGCTTCAACATCAACTGTAATGCTCGCTTCTGCAAGTAACATATCATATTCAGCATTTACATAACCAGGATTAGCTGGTGCATGGCTTAAATATAAATTAAGCATAGTTGTTGGGTCATTATAATCACCAGTCCAACCGCTACTAATTAATTGATAGCTTAAGTCTCTAAAATTTTGAAGTATAGATGCCCATTCTCGAGTAATAACTCTCAAGTCAACATTTAAATGCTCTTTCCACATTTGTTGAATCGCCTCGGCTTCAAGCTGTCGAACCCCAGGTATTACCAAAACCTCGATAACAGGATAGCCACTACCATTTGAGTAACCTGCTTCTGCCATTAATCTTTTAGCTTCTTCAACATTTTTTTCATAATCTTTTGAAGATGTACTGATATAATTACCTGCTTCTTCTCTAAAATCTCCCTTATATCCATTAATACTAGGAGGAACTAATGCGCCAGCAGGAACTTGACCTGTTTTAGTAACAATTTCTACTATATAATTTCTATCAATTGATAAAGCTAAAGCACGACGCACACGTGAGTCAGAAAATGCTTTATTTGTAAGGTTAATTTCCCAAAAAGAAGTGCCAAGTGCTTTATTTATTTCAATATAACCTTCTTCCATAAGTTTATCAGTATCGCCAAGTGGAAAAACTGAAGAAAAATCAATATCACCTTCTTTTATTCCACCGAGTGAAGCCGTCCCATCAGCAATCATAACCACTGTTATTTTTTTTGCGACAAGTTCATCTTTAGCCCAATAATTTGTATTAATTTCAAACACCATATTAACATCAGGGTTGCGTGAAGTCATCGTGTAAGGACCATTTCCAATATAAGTGTCCGCATTAAGAACCCATGCATCTCCATTGGCAGCAATGATATCTTCACGAACAGGCATATAAATACCAGTAGACGCTATGAATTCTAGAAAATAAGAAGTTGGATTTTCTAAAGTAATTTCAAGTGTTTTGTCGTCAATAGCTTTAATTCCAAGCTCTTCAATAGGCATTTTACCAGCCGTTATAGCTGACGCATTTTTTACAGGCTCCATTAATGTAGAATATCTTGTTCCAGTTTTCGGATTTACCACACGTCTAAAACTATATACAAAATCATTCGCAGTAAGAGGTTTGCCATCCGACCATTTTGCGTCTTCTCTAATATTA
>CAMQVF010000078.1 GCA_947038115.1 uncultured Spirochaetia bacterium | reverse complement strand
ATCTACACAGGCGAAGACACTCTTTCCCTACACGACGCTCTTCCGATCTATGTCTTCTAAGTTCATACTCCGAGCTAAAAGCTTCAGGTATATCAAGGTTTTCAGTAAGCTTTAACTCTGCTGGAATCTCTTCGTGTAAATCTTCCAAACTATTAAGACCCAATTCTTTTAACATTCCATCTTGAACTTCTTTAACAGAATTTGGTATGTATGGATGATTTTTAAATCCTTTGATACTCATTATGCAATCCCTCCTCCATCTACAACTATAGCTGCGCCTGTAACCCAGCTGGATAAATCACTCGCTAAAAACAAAACCGCATTAGCAATATCAACAGGCATGCCAATACGATTTAATGGTCTTGTGGCACAATCATTAAGGTAATCAGTCATTTCTTTTGATTCAGAGTTAGTCTTAACTGTACCCATCTGCACACCCTCATCTCTAAGCATGGCAGTATCTGTATCACCGGGATTAACACTATTAACTCTAATATTTTGATGACCATGATCAATAGCCATAGCTCTAGTGAGATTAACAATACCACCTTTTACTGCACAATAAGCAGCAGCAGAATCTCCACCTTTAAGCCCCCATCCAGAACCAGTATTAATAATACTTCCACCACCTGACTTAGCCATAACAGGAATAACAAATTTAGACATAAGAAAAGTACCTTTAAGCCCAACGCCTAAAACAAAATCCCATTCATTTTCTTCTAAATCTACAACAGTTTTCCTTACGGTAACTCCTGCATTATTAAATAAAATATCTATCTTACTAAAATCAGAAACAACTTTATCAACTGTAGATTTTACCTCAGCGATATCAGTAACATTACACTTATAAAACTTAACTTCATAACCAGCTTTCTTTAACTTATCAGCCTCATCTTGAGCTTTACTGTTTACATCCAACATAGCCACACGAGCTCCGTGGGATGCGAGAAGTGAACAAGTAGCAAGACCTATACCAGAACCTCCCCCTGTAACTACAGCCGTTTTTCCTAAAAGCGATAAAATATTTGTATCCAAAGCAAGCCTCCTATATAAAAATTAATGCAAAAAAAATAAGCAATAAAAAACATTATATAAAATACTTTTTATAAACTCATCAATATATTTTCAAGTATAGGTATAGAATTGTTGTTGTCAAGCGATAATACTATCAAAAATAAATAAGTTTAAATTTTTAATAAGAAATGCAACTTTATATTTATAGTATTAGATAAAAAATAGTTAAAAATAGAATATTATAGAGTACTTATTATGAAAAATGTGTAAGTTTAAATACTTGACTTTAATACCTTTTATTCTATACTGATTTTCAATAAAAATAATAGGATAACAAATTAATAAATGAGAGAAAATATAATTCTTTTTGATATGGACGACACTATAATAAAAGGAGATTCTATATTAAAATTTATGTTGTTTTTTATACAAAAAAAGCCTCAAAAAATATTTTCATATATTGCCCTCATCCCCTACTTCATTTTATTTTTACTTAAAATAATAAAAAATCAAAAGATAAAAGAAAGAATAGCCACAATATTTAAAGATATAGAAGTGGATGAGCTTTCAGAAATAGGGCTTCAATTTGCTAATTCTATAATCCCCCAATTATATTTTAACGATGCATTAGAAACAATAAAAAAACATAAAGAAAATAAAGAATATTTAGTTTTAATCACTGCAAGTTTTAGCTTTTATGCTGAGCATGTTGCTAATAATCTTGGCTTCGATTTATGCCTTGGCTCCGATTTATGGCGACTAGAAAATAAATACACAGGCTATCTTTATGGCAAAAATTGCTATAAAAAAGAAAAACAATATAGACTTTATGTTGAAGGCATTAGAAGTGCTAAATCTGCTTATAGTGACTCTATTAGTGATTTACCATTGTTTGAATTTGCCGAAAATAAAATATGTGTAAACCCTAAACAAAACTTAAAAAAATATGCCGAAAAAAACAGTGAGTATGGTTTTTCGATAGTTCATTGGAGTTAACTTTATGATTGATATTCTAGAAACAGTGCATAATTTGCTTGAAGAAAATGATATTGAACAAGCCAAAGAAATAGCTGAAAATTATTTAGATATGCACCCAACAATGACGAATGCATATATTGCAGTCTCTGATGTTTGTTTTGAGCAAAAAGAATATGAAAAAGCTATTGAAATTTTAGATAATGGGCTTACAATATCTCTTAATGATAAAATTCTTTTGGAATATAAATCACAAGCACTAATCGAATTAGGTCTTTATGAAGAAGCTAAAGAAGTAATAAATACATTAACCCGCATGGCTAATATATTATCTGAAACCTACGGACAATGGGGTTTCATTTTATCAATGGAAGGTGACCACAAAGAAGCCATAATAAAATATCAAAAAGCATTAACTATCGATGAAAACGATTATATTTCAATGCTTAATATGGGCATATCGTACAAAGCTTTATATATGTATGATGATGCCATTTCAATACTAAAAAAAGCATATTACTTGGCACATGAAGACAAACAGCAAAGCATACAAAATATGATAAATATGGTTTCAAAAAAAAGGGAAGATTCATTTTTCGAAATCGATTCCTTAATGCCACTTTCATGCGACCCTGATATTTTCAATTTAATGATTCCTAAAAACTTTGATGCAGAAGTCGAAAATAATATAATAAATATTAAAAGCACTGATGGCAAAATTACAATAATCATTAGCTATTCAAATGAAGAATTTAATAAAAATAATATACATAGTGCTGTTCAAGAATTCAAAAAATCAACAGGTATTCTTTATTCAATTATAAAACCACTTGAAACTGAAAGTAGAGAAGAATATGATGACGAACTTTCAAACACTATATTTACAACTCAATTAAAAACTACACCAATGTTTTATGCTATGGCTATTTTAAGCAAAAAAGATAAATCATTAATGCTTACATTATCATCGAGCATAACGCCATCGAAAAAATTAATTAATTTTGCTAAATCTATAATAGAAAATATTTACTTCAAGTAGAAGTGTTATAAAAACTCATGCTCTCTATAAGTGAAAACTATGCACTCGATATTTTTCACACCATAATCTAAAAGCATGCTAATAACTTCTTTCAAAGTCGCACCTGTCGCATAAACATCATCGATTAAAAGAATATTCTTATTTTTTATATATTCAATATTTTCAATACAAAAAGCATTTTCAACATTATCAATTCTATCTTTTAAATATTCTAACTTTTTTTGTTCTTTAATATCTTTTCGAAATTTAATGCTAGAAAAAACCTCAATGCCTATATTATTAGCAATTTTTTTTGAAGCAAATTCCATGAAAGATCCATTTTTATTGGAAGGTATATAAAGCATGACATCGCAATTAATTTTAGTATTATTATAATAATTTGAAAAACTTTGAACTATATTAGGAATATCTTTGGCATTCTTAAATTTATAAGCCTTAATCTCATCACCCAAAGCCCCGTCTAAATTGCCTAAAGCAGAAATATTGACACCCAAAAAAGAAAGCGATTTATATACTGATGACATAATTTATATTTTACTATTTTTTTTGATAAGCCCAAATGCATAAAACAATAAAAGAGAAATTAAAATATTAACTATAATCCCTTTATATCCATTTATGACACCAGAAAACCATCTATTAATTGGCATAGAATCAATAAAAAAACTAATAATTATAGATGAAAAACGTGCGAATATAAAAGATATTGGCATAGCTAAATAAAAATTAACATTCCTTTTTCTTAAAACTACAAGTAAAGCAACAAAAGCTAAACCTTCGAAAACTAAAAAATAATAAATCGGCACTGGTGGCATGCCCGTAAGTAACATATTAATTGTGGGGTTTACTATGGCAAGAATTGCTAGCCGATTAAAAGACATAAAACATGATGCTAATGATAAAGTGAAAAATATCGGTAAAAACTCTGTCCCCTTCCAACCCAAAGAATGCACAAGCAAAGGACATGCCAAACTCAAAACTGAAAGTGTAAATAACAAAATATTTTCTATTTTCGTATCAACAAATATACGTGTTTTTTCTATTGAATACATAATCACCCCATAAAATCTATAGATTCAAGTTTATCTTTATTAAAAGAATCTGTCAAGTCTTAATAAATTTCTAATAAAGTCGACAAAAAATAACTGTATATATTGACTTTATATTTTTATACAGTATAATTATAAATAGTATTAATCTAAGGAGAAATTTATGCAAGGGCTAACAGAAAAGCAACAAAATATATTTAATTTTCTAACTTCTTTCGCAAAAAAATATGGCTATCCTCCAACAGTTAAAGAAATAATGGAAGAGTTTAATTTCGCTTCACCAACTGCCGTAACAACCCACCTTCAAGCATTAGAAAAAAAGGGATATTTAAGAAAAACTGGCAAAAGAGCTAGAGGAAGCGTGCCTATCAATTTTGATGAAGATAAATTAGAAAACACTGTAAGTATTCCTCTTTTAGCGAGTGGAGTTAAAGCTGGTTTTAATATGAGTGTGAGCGATGAAACCATAGAAGATACTTATATATTTTCACGCTCAATAGTAAATGATGACAACAGTTTTTTAATGAGAGTAGAAGGCGACTCGATGATTGAAGCACATATAAAAAATGGCGACTTGGCAGTAGTTAAGCCTCAAACTGACGCTCTTAATGGAGATATAGTCGTTGCTGTAATCGATAGCGATGATGGCGAAACTATTACAGTGAAAAGATTTTTTAAAGAAATCAATCATATAAAACTAATATCTGAGAACAAAAAGTATGAACCTATCATACTAGAAAGTGTTCGCATCGTAGGAAAGGTTACGGGTATAATAAGACTCAATATATAAAACTTATCTAAAATTTATATACTGAAGTGGCACAGGATAATCTTTTTCTTTAAGCATAGTCATAACTGCCTGCAAATCATCTTTTTTAGCACCAGAAACTCTCACCTGTTCATCTTGAATGCTTGCTTGAACTTTAAGTTTCATCTCTTTAATATCTTTTACAATCTGCTTTCCAATCTCTTTATCTATTCCATTGATAATTTCATTAACTTCACGCACACCATCACCTGAAGCTTTCTCTTTTTTCTTCACATTAATTGCTTTTTTGTGAAGTCCTCTTTTAATCATAGAAGGAGTCAAAATATCTTTAACTTGGTTTAGTATATAATCACTTCCCGCTGTTATAGTTATAGTCTTTTCGCCTCTGTTAAAATCTACTTCTATATCTTGATCTTTCAAATCAAATCTAGTCGTTATTGTTTTAAGCGTTACATTAATACAATCATCCATAACCTGCATATCAACTTGTGATACTACATCAAAACTTGGATCTTTAGCCATACTTATATCTCCTTTAAAATCGGTAACATTTATAATAAATAAAATGACTGTTGTATAATATATAAATAATTAAATATAATCAAGCCCTATAATTTTTTATTGCAACCCAAAACTTTTTGAATATTAAATCATATTTGAATTATTATATATAGATTTTAAAACAATACTTATTTTTACTTAGGTATAGTTTTAGATTTAAGGAATTTTTTATATTTTGTTTGATAATAATTATACTGCTTTAATTCGCTTTTATATTTATTCTTAAATTTTGATTTACTTACAACCTCTCGAAAAATATCTTCCATAAATTCAGCTGTGTCATATTGATTCCATATTTCATTAGGCGAATTATTAAGATGATTAAAACCTAAATTATGAATTAGTTCATGAAAAATTATTTCTGCTAGTTTATATTTATCGCCATAAAATCCGTTTTTCTCTGCCCAGTAAAAATTATTAGGTAGCATAATTAACAAATCTAAATCACCATTTTTATCCCCTTCGATAATAGGGTTAGTGGCATTCACATTCACATAAAAATGCGGGCCTAGAGTTCCGAGTGCATTAGCGGTACCGTTGATGTCATCTTTCATAATATAAGTGGTTATAGCTGCATTTTTTAGCATATTAAATATAATATTTTTATAATAATAATCGCCTTTTTTTATTGTTCTAATTCCTCTGCCATATTCAGCCGCTTCAAATTTATAAATATCATTAAAAAATTCATCCTTAAACTCTGAAGTATTTACAACAAAACGCATTATATCGATGGCTTCAAGCACATGGGCTTTTTCTTCTATGCTAATTTCTCTAGATTTTCTATTATCATCTGCCGTTGCATCACTTGATGTGCTGTTTTTATCTGTTACCACAAATTCTTTAAGTTTTATAGGTAAATAAGGATATTTATTATCATCTTCAATTAAAGAATCATCTGTATTCCCATTATCTGTATTCCCATTATCTGTTGAGGGGTCATTTATATTATCATTTTGATCTGAAGACGGATTTAGTCTAGAACAAGAGCTAATAAAAATAGCCAAAGCAATAATCATAATTATATTTTTAACCATAACGAACAAAACCTTTAATTTCAAATAATGTAATAAGTATAACAAAAAAACATTATACTACAAGTAATTTTATAATTTTTTATTGCAAGCCAAACTTTTTTAATATTAGATTATATTTGCATTGATTTATTTACATTTAATTGTTATATTATATAATGAATTATATATTGAAAAAAAGGAGAAATATATTATGAAAAAAACAATTTTTGGAAACTCGAAATTCCGTTTGGTTTTAGCAATTTTAGCGATTTCGTTA
>CAMQVF010000077.1 GCA_947038115.1 uncultured Spirochaetia bacterium | reverse complement strand
GGGTCTAAAAAGTTAGCAGTGGCATCCAAGATTATTACATCATTGATATTATCTCTAAGCCACAAAGTTGATACTATATTTCTCATTAATAATTTGACCTTTATTAGAATCTAATATATAATTAAGTATATTAAAAAATATAGAAAAGTCAATTATTTAGACTTTTTTATAATGTTTATAAACTATGATTCATACAAAAAATATTTTACTACTGTTAGCATTACTACTTGTAAGTTATTCTTGCGGTCTTCCCGATGCTTCAACAGTCGCACTTGATCTAAACCAGCCTTTTATTCTTGATATAAAACCAGGTGATAGCAGTATATCTATAATTTTCCAAGCTCAAAATAATGAACCCTCTTTTAGTGGCTACAATATTTATTTTGGCGATAGGGTAGATCCTCGTATTTATAAAATTTATAGCCCTCAAAGTGAATTACCAACAATTTCTGCACTACATTCAGATATTCCAGTAACGCATGAATTCGTAATTAAAGAGGAATTATATGCGTCAACAAATAATAGTGAAATATTTCAATTAAAACAAAATGATATAGCAAATGGTGTTCCAATATATGTTTGGATTTCATCGTATCAAATAGCTCCTGAAAGAGAAAGTAGCTATGTTTATGACTATTATGTGCAGACAGCAACTCCACGTCCTGAGGTATCAAACCAAACAGTTGTCGATGGTGATAATAATATTACAATTGATGGAAACAATCTCGCTAGTGTTACTACAGTCGGTGGCATATTACATTTTGCTAATGTTCCTAATGGACAAATGCAATTACGAGTCGCTAACACTTTAGGGGCTGTGAGCGTGCCTCCGCTTGAAGGTTACTCTACTGATAGTATTCCGATAATTGCTGATAGAGCATATTTAATTAGAATTGCTGCTGGTGCTAACTTTAGATATGGTAAAATATTTGTAAAAAGTGTTACGGCTACAAGTGCTGTTATAGATTATGCTTTTCAAACTTCAGAAAATATATTGAGTTATTAAGGGTTTATGAAAAAAAATAATATTATACTAGTTTTAATTTTTGCATTTATCTTAACTGGTTGTGAAAGCGATTTAGTTACTATTTTAGACGAATACAATCCTCCTTATAGTATTAAAGCAGTGCCTACAAATAATGCAATAATAATAAGTTTTATATCAGGTGTATTAGCTTCCGATTTTGCGGGCTTCAATATTTATATAAGTCCAACTTTAACATCATTTCAACAAACCAATGATGCTTTAACTAATTCACAAGGTTTTTTACCAACGATATTTCAAAATAATCATGTAAGAGAATTATTTGAAATAACAATCCCGGGCACATATCCTAATGGTACTTTATATAATATTGCCGTCACTGCTTATGGAACTAATAGCTTGGCAGAAAATAGTTTTATTGAAACAAAAATTGATGCAGTCTTACCAGTAATTCCTCGTCCTGAAGGTTCTATTCCAATAACTGGAAATGTCGCCATAAATATTCCTGGTGCTGGTATTGTCGCAAATAGAGTAGGGAACACTATAATTCCTGCAGCTCCTTATAAAATTCAATATTTTAGCACTCAAAGTAATTTTAATGATATTATTATAATCACAAACAATGACTTTGCTACCGACTTCGACACAATACCAATGCCTACATCTCTAAATGGACTTTATATTTTATATAATAATACTTCTCTTGTCAAACTTTGGATAACAGAGATTGCAGGAAATGATATAACATTTAGATGGGCAGTTCAAAATCAAGCAACTAGATGGAATGGCGTTTAATTTTTTTTGCATATAAAAAAAGCACAACCATTAAGTTATGCTTTAATTTATATAATAACTATTTCTAGTTAGAACCACCCGCTCTTTTTTGCTTCCATGTCTTTATCACAAGTTCAACTTCTTCACGAGAATAATTATTATGTGAAACCACTTGTTCTATCGACCAACCATTCTTGTATAAGTCAATAATTAGCTTCTCTTTTTTAGAGTCGACACCTTTATATCTATCCTTTTTTGAAGTCGGTTTTACAATAGGTATTCCATCTTCAAACATATACTTGTCAACATTTTTAAGCAATGCTTCCATTGTATCGATAGCATATTGTGCACGTTCTAAGTTAGATTGAACTTTTTCATCTTGCTCTCTATAACTATCTCTAATTTTTATTAATGTCTCACTTTGTTCTTGAGCTTCTTTAATGTATAAGTCGAATTGATCAAGTTTCGAAATTACCTCTTGAATTTTTTTATCATTTTTAGTAAGCTTTAGAGTATCTTTTTCTACAGTTTTAAGCTTATCAATTAAAATCTCTCTTCTATCATCAACATCGATAATAGACGATTGAATATCTCTCATTCTATCAAAAATATTATCAGTTTGTGTTTCAATATTTTCTACAGCACTTAAAGTATTTACTACAATCTCCTCACTATCTTTTAGTGTTGAAAGTTTGCTTTCTATACTATCAGCAATTTCTACTACAGCTTTCATTGTCGATTCAGTCTTTTCGATATTCGAATTACTTTCGGCAATAGTTGAGAATCTTTCTTTCATATCATCTGACAATTCAATTATAATTTTTACTTTTTCTTCAACATCTTTAATACTTTCTCTTTCTGCTTTAATTCCATCAGAATAATCGATTATATCTTTATGCATTTGTCTAATATTATCAAAGCCTTCTATAGTAGATAAAACTTCATTTTTATTTTCTTTAGTTTCATCTATCATATTTTGAAGCTTTTCAACTTCCTCTTTAATAGCAATAGTCATTGTATCTGCTTGTTCAAATATTTTTATATCTGACAAATACTCATCAAGTTGATATGCAATATTATCAAATTTATCTTTAAGCTCATCATATTCAAGCTCAAGTTTATTTCTGCTATCATCAGATAATTTAGCAATATAATCTAACACTGACTGAATTTGTGAATTAATATCGAATGAACGTTTTTCTAAATTTTCCATAAGAATATTAGTTTTCTCTTCCAAGTTCAAATCAAGCTCTTGAAGTCTCTCATTCGATTTATTAGTATGCTCTTCAATATTAGTTTCCATATTACCCATAATATTTGTGAGATTTGATATTTTAGAGTCTATATCAGAAATACTATTATTTCCTTCTTTAAGCATTTCTTCTTTAGCATTATGAATATGCTCTTTGGCTTCTTTCATAAGTAATGATAAAGTCTGCTCTAAATTAGAATTAAGTCTATCAATATATTTTTCATACTTCTCTTCAGTATTAGCCTCAACTTGAGCCATAGATTCATCGATAATTTCATTAGCATCAGAAATTCTATCATTAATAGAAGTAGCAATACTATCTCTTAAAGTTTCAAGTGAATTAGAAATACCATCATAATGTGCTTTAATGGCATCGAATTGAGAACTTTTCTCTTCTAAAACAGATTCAACTTTAGATGTAATATTCGCTATAGCATTGTCAAATTTAGAATCAGAGTTTTCTATAATAGAGTCAACTTTTTCAATTTTATCATTAAACGATGAAACGAAAGTCTCTGTAAGGTCTTTAAGTCTTTCTTTAAATCCTAGTTCCTCAGTTTCTATTTTTGATTTAGATTCTTCTATTTTCGAATAAATATTTTCAACTTTTTCAGTTAGAATATTTTCAAGTTTTATTATAGAAGGTTCAAATTCCTCTTGCATCAATTTAATTTTATCTTCAAATTTGCTTAAATATTCTTGATTTTTATCTATGTCCGCAATGAACTCATCTTTAATTGTCAATGCCTGTCTTAAATCGGCGACAGTATCTTCCAATGACATATTAATAGATGCCTTAGTTTTTTCAAGTTCTTCTCTAATCAATTCAATTTTTTGACTATACTCATCTTCTGCTTGTATAAACATATTATTTATAGACGACAAATTATTTTCACTTTCTTGATTATATTGTCTTTGAGAATCTTCATAGAAAACTTTTAAGTCTTTTAGGCTATCTTCTTGATGAGCTTTAAAATCATCTTTCGAGCGATCAGTTTCATAATTTACAAAGCTCTTAAATTCATTAATTAACTCATTTTGATAATCAGACAAGCGACTCTCAATATCACCCATATTTGATTTTACTCTATCTTCAGTAATAATAAACATATCATCGATTTTTTTAGCCAAAACATCTTCTAAGTTTTCAACGGCCTTTTTAGCGTCACTAAAGCCTTCAAAAGCGCCAAGTTCTTTAGAAATAAACTCTTTTACAATATCTTCCATATTCGGCTGAATTCTATTCATTTCTTTATTAACTTCATCTGTAAATGAGTTTAATAAATTATCAATAGCCGATCGTGACTCTTCTAAGTGAAGTTGATGAGCTGACGTAAGCTTCGATTCAAGGTTTAGAATATATTGCTCAGTCTCTTCAATTTTATCATTCAACAAAGACTCTTTTTCATTTATTCTATCTTCAGCAATATCACTTGCGACCATTACTTTTTCAGTAAGTTTATCAATTTGAATTTTTATCTCATCATCACTCTTGCCGATATAATCTACCAAATTTTCACGCTCTCTTCTAATCTCAGCGATTTCCGTTGAAAGCTCTTTATGAGTTTGTACAAGTGTTTTAATATCTTCTTCTTGAATAATAATATTTGTTTTTATATCATCGATAAATAAGTTTATAGAATCTTTAGTCTCTTCAATTTTACTTAAAATATTTTTCACTTTATCATTTTCGATATCATCAAGCTCATCTTTTGTAGCATCAATTTTTTTATGAAGCTCATTTAATGAGACTTTAGTTTGCTCTCTTAAATTTAGAACCTCTTCATTTACAGCATCTTTATAAAAATCTTTAATCGTAGAAGGGTCGGCGAAAGCGTCTTCAAAATGAGAAATACGTGAATCGACTCTATTTTTGAAATCATCATTAACTTCTTCAAAAATACTCATAGCATTTTCTCTTAAACTTTGAGCAAGTAATGACATATCAGGAGAGGCTTCCAAAACCTCATTTTTAAGTTTATCGAAACTTTCTGTAACTCTTTTTTCTTCATCTTCAAATAAAGTTAATATCTCATCTTTTTTTAGATATTCAAAACTAACTTCATTTTTAAACGCTTCAAGTGCATCAAGAACTTTATTTTTTTCTTCCTCAAAAGACTCCATAGTATAATCTTGCTCTTTGACAGCATCTAAAATCGAGTGCTTAAGTTTTGACATATCTTCCATTATAGAAGTTTTTTCATTTGCTATAATATTCAAAATCTCATCAGGTGAAATTTTACTGTCATCCAATGAATATCTTAAAGAGTTAATATCGTCAAGTATCGAATCTTTTTGTGCCTCTAAAATATTAGTTTTCTCTTCTAAATCAGTGATATGAGTTATGATAGCTTCTTTAAAAGAAGTTAAATTACCTTCGATAGTATTCTTTTTTTCGTCAATAACACTTTCAATAGTATCATATATATTTTTAGCCTCATCTTCTAACATGCTTGAATTTTTAAGAGAATTAATTTCTAAATCTTCTCTCAAATTATCAAATTGAATTTGTATTTTTTCATCTTCTTCTATAAAGAACTTACTAATATCTTCAAGTTTTGGCATATCACTAAAAAGTTCGTCTTTAAAAGAAGTTAGTTTTTCATTTAATGTATCTTCATTTTTACTTAAAACACTAGCGACATCTTCAACTGATGCAAATGTAATATTCATTTCAGTTTTAAATTTCTCTAAAGTCTCTGATAGCTCTTCTTTCGAAATCGAATTAACATTATCCATTTCTTCTTTAGTCGTATTCTTCATATTATCTAATAAAGTATTAAATTTTTCTTCAATAGCCGCAGTCTCAGTAATTATTTTATTATAAGTCGCCTCATCAAGTGGACTATCATTAGAGTTATTTTTAAGCTCATTTATATTTTCCATAAGCTCATTAAATTTACGAATAGAACTAGATCTTTCTTTTTCTAACGCCTCTAAATATTGGTCTTCAATTTCTTTTTTAACTGTCAAAAGTTTTTCATCTGAAGACATAGCCTCAACTCTTATAACAGATTTGAAATTATCTAAATCATCTAAAAGTTTATTTTTTTCAACTTCGAAAAGAGCACTGACATCATTATTTCTAACAATTTCTTCTCTTGTATTTTCCATAAGCTCTTTCATATTTTCTTTTTCAGCCGTAAATAATTCAGCAATTTCATCCATCGACGGAATTTCATTTAATATTTCATCTTTGAATAAATTAAATTTATCTTCAATTTTAATATTATCTGAATCAATAATAGAGTAGACATTATCTAAAACTTCTTTTTTAAGATTTTCAGATATTTCAAGCATATCATTTCTATCATTCAAAAGTTCATTCGCCTTAATTTCAAGACTTTCAATGCTACTTCTAAATTCATTTTCAACATCATTAATCTTAATTAAAATATCATCGATTTGTGTATTATCAATAGAAATTTCTGGTTGTGAAGCCTCATTTTTAATTTCTTCCATTCGTGATTCAATTTTGACTATGGCGTCATTACGTAATTTTTCAATCTCTTCATTAATAGAAATAATTTTCTCATCAACCGACAAGTTATAATCATTAACTAAACTATCCATAGCATTTTTATAACTCGACAAATTCGCATCACTATCATTAAGTGCCGAATTAATTTTATCAAGTTCGTCTTTAATATTATTTTTAATACCTTCCTCAAACGCCTCTTTCGATTCTTCA
>CAMQVF010000076.1 GCA_947038115.1 uncultured Spirochaetia bacterium | reverse complement strand
TTTCTTGCAAGCAAGTCATCCATAAGATGTCCATTTTCTATAATTAAACGCTTCATTATTGCTTCATCACTGTCTTTAGCTGAATGCAAAAATTCAACAAAAGTAATGAGCATATTCTGAAATGATTTTAATCCTATTTTATTTCTTTCCTTAAAAGATTTATCAGGAAATGCCTGTTTTAAATTTATCAAAGAAACAACTCTTATCTGTTTTATCAGATAGTAACCGATAAAGCCTGAAATTTTTGTAAATAATATCGCCAAGCAAAGCGGTACAAATGTAATAGTTTTCATAATTGTACGCACCAAGATATATTCAATCTTTATTATTCTTTCTGTTTTATGAGCCAAAATTATACCCTCTTTAAAAGAAATACTGAAAGTTCATTTTATATCAAAAAGTATAAAAATTCAATTATTCATTTTATTTTGAGTTTAAATTATATATTATTTACTTTTTTGAAAATATATAATATAGTATCTAGCATGCAAAATATAGATTATAATGACAAACAAAAAAACAGCACGGCTAAGAGCATCAGACAATCGTCTTCAAGAATATGTGCCATCATTTGTATAGTATGTTCTGTTGCGTCTATAGTTATATTAGTGTCTCTTATAATTTTATCAAACTCTAAAACTTCTATAACGTCATTTTCACTCTATGGATCTTTTCTCATTCTTTTCTATATAATATCGGCTATATATCATTTTTTTCCTTTTGGATTCAAAGCGAAAAAAGTATTCTTTAGACTAACTCATGCATTTTTTCTTACCAATATTATAGGCACATACATTCCATTATGTCTAATAGCATTAAAAGGAGCTTGGGGTTGGACTTTTTTAGGTATTATAATAGGCTTAGGAGCTTTAGGCATTACACTAAGAGCTATTTTTACATATAGATGGCGTGGAGCCACTGAAACCGTTTATTACTTTATTATTAACTGGCTTTGGATTATTGCTATTCCAAGGTTTGTAGAAGTTTTGGGCGAGAAGGCAATGGTTTTATATTTGATAGGGTTTCTTATACTTAATATATCTATGATTTTTTATAGACTTTCTTTATATGAAGTTAATAAAAGGTATATTTTATTTATGCCTCTTTTTTACTTTTTTTTAATAGTCTCTAATGTTTGTCATGCGATATTTATGTTTATTTATTTAGCTTAAAAGTTATTTTAATTTTGAGGGAGTTGTTATGATTAAAGAAAGATTTACCGATTTTTTACTTGATTCGATAAAGCATAATTGGGATATTAATGCATTTTCTGATTATGGAAGTGAAGAGTCGCTAACCTATGGAGAAGTTGGTAGTTATGTTGTTGGCATGCATGAAAGATTCAAAAAAATGGGAATTCATAAAGGAGTTCGAATCGCTTTATGTGGTATTAATAGTTCAAATTGGGCTTTGACTTATATATCAGTTGTTACTTATGGTGCTGTAATTGTCCCGATTTTAATTGACTTCGCAAATGATGATATTGTATCAATTCTTGCCGATTCTGGATCTAAGTATTTATTTGCAGATAATAGTTTATATTCGAGAATATCACAAAATGATTTATCAAATATTGAGGCTATTTTCTCATTATCTGATTTTTCTGTTTTAAATAGTAATAAAAAAAATATTGATCTATCTCTATCTTCATTTAATATAATTACTAAAGACGATTTTAAAGTTGAACCAATTGAAAATGATGTGCTAGCCTCACTAATCTACACATCAGGCACTACAGGCTTCAGCAAAGGTGTAATGATTTCACATAATGCATTGGCATCTAATGTTCTATTTGCACGCGATAATTTACCTATTGACTCAGGCGATGCGATGATTTCGTTCTTGCCATTAGCACATGTATTTGGATGTTTATTCGACTTTTTATTTCCATTCTCACGTGGTGTATATATAAGATTTCTAACTCAATTACCTTCTCCATTAATTCTTATGGAAGCATTGGCGGCAGTTCGTCCCCATTTAATACTTATGGTGCCATTGATTTTAGAGAAATTATACTTAAAAAAAGTAATTCCAATGATTGAAAAACCAATTATGAAAATACTTCTAAAAACACCAATTATATCTTCTGTAATAAAAAAGAAAATATGCACTAAATTAAGTGATGCATTTGGTGGACGCTTCCATTCGATTATAATTGGTGGCAGTGCCTTGAATGAAAATGCCGAGAAATTTTTCCAAAGTATTAATTTCAGACTCACTGTCGGTTATGGTATGACAGAATGTGCTCCACTTATAAGTTATATGCCTCATAATGAACATATACTTAGAGGCTGTGGACGTGCTGTCGACAACGTGGAAGTTAAAATTGATTCTAAAGATCAAGAAAATATTGCAGGTGAGATAATAGTTCGTGGTGAAAATGTCATGATGGGCTATTATAAAAATCCTAAAGCAACTGCCGAAGCACTCGATAAAAATGGCTGGCTAAAAACTGGTGATATGGGTGTTATTAAAGACGGAGTTATTTTTATTCGTGGACGTTCGAAAAACATGCTATTAGGTTCGGCAGGACAAAATATATATCCTGAAGAAATTGAGAGCAGATTAAATGCGATACCTTATATTTTAGAATCGCTAATTGTTAAAAGAGACGAAAAACTTCATGCTTTAATTTTTCCTGATATGGAGAAAGTTAAAGCGGAAAATATTTCTAATGATAGTCTTTTGAAAAAAATTGAAGAGTCGAGAAGAACTGTAAATCAAGTGCTTCCAAACTTTGCGAATATATCATCTGTAAGTATTATCGAAGAAGAATTTGAGAAAAATCCTACTAAAAAAATTAAACGATTTTTATATAGTTAATTATTTTTTAATATATGACTTTCTTATCACCCTACTTTTTGCTCTTACTTCTATTAATTCCTGCAATAGCAGTGTTTTATATAAAGACTAGAAAAGAAATATCAAATACGATATATTTTCCAAGAACAAAAATGTCTGGGGTGCTTAAGAAAAAGTCGAGTTATAAATATAAAGATATTCCGTTTATTTTAATTTTAATATCGCTCTCACTATTTATTATCGCATTATCAAGACCTGTTATTATCAAATACAAGTCGGATGCTTTTGGCGAGGGCATTTATATATCACTTGTTGTCGATGTTTCACCTTCAATGCTTGGTGAGGATTTAGTACCTAATCGGCTTGAAGCGGCGAAAGATACGCTAATAAAATTTATTAACAATAGAAATTTCGATAAAATAAGTTTGGTAAGTTTTGCCATGCGTGCCTCGGTGCTTTCTCCATCAACTTTCGATTATGATAGCCTTGCGAATGCTGTCTCAAAAATAGAAATTGATGAAGAGGGATCAACTTCCATCGGGCTTGGAATGGCAACTGCGGTCGATATGCTTCGAAATATTGACTCAAAAAAAGGTGATAAAATAATAATTCTACTCACCGACGGCGACAATAATGCAGGTGAAATAGAACCGAAGTTAGCGACAGAAATTGCTAATTTATATGACATAAAAATTTATACAATTGGAATTGGAAAGCCCGGTATAGAATATGTTTGGGTTACAGTCGATGACCCTGTGCGTGGAAAAAATCGAATTCGAATGCCGTTCAAACTAAATGAAGATACACTTATAGATATTGCCAAATCAACAGGCGGACGTTATTTTAATGCAACCAGTCGCAGAACTTTAGCTGATATCTATGCTGCTATACATAATTTGGAAAAACAAGAAATAAAAAATGATTCATCAATCGAATATAGCGAACTTTTTACCCCATTTGCTTTATTTGGATTACTATTTTTAATTTTAGCTTTTGTGCTTAAACATTCTAAGTTTTTAGTTATCCCCTAAAAAAAATTAGTTTCTTCTATAATATATCAAATAAAATCCATTAATAATTTTTAAACTATACTTCACATTTTAGTGATATTAAGTAATCTTTGTATTGTTTATCTAGCCCTAATTGTAATATAAATTTCAGAGAATAGTTCCATAATATTTTTAGTCATGGGCTTTACTATTATTATAAAGGAGATTACATAAATGAGTAAAAAAATTATAATAGTTGGCGCTGGCCCTGGAGGCTTGTCAGCCGCTATGAGTCTTTGCAAAGATGGGTATGACGTTCAAGTGTTTGAAGAGAAACCGTATGTCGGTGGTAGAAATGGTAATATTAAACTTGGTGAATATAATTTTGATATTGGTCCAACATTTTTTTTAATGAAAAGTGTTTTAGAAAATATATTCGAATCGACTGGTAGAAAACTCGAAGACTATGTAAAACTTTATAATCTTGAAACTATGTACCGCCTGTCTTATTCTGATGAAAGAGAATTTTTAGCTTCAAGTAATAAAGAAAAAATGAAAACAGAAATGGAGCGGCTATGGAAAGGAAGCTATAAAAACTATGAAAGATATTTAGCAAAAGAAGAAAAAAAATATAATCGACTTGCAGGTTGTTTCAAAGTTCCTTATGGAAAAATAACCGATCTTTTGACACCTCAATTCATGCGTACTATACCCGTTTTAAATCTTCATCAAACATTATACAATTCACTTAAAGGCTATTTTAAAACTGAAGAACTTACTACAAGCTTTGCTTTTCAGGCAAAATATATCGGCATGTCGCCATGGAAAGCACCATCAATTTTTAGCATAATCTCTTTTATCGAACATAAAGAAGGTATATGCCATGTTGAAGGTGGGCTTAATCAACTTTCTAAAGCAATGGCTAAAGTTGCTGAAGAAGATGGATGTAAAATTAGATTAAATACAAAAGTAAAAAAACTTGTAATAGAGAAAAAAAATGTTGTAGGCGTTGAACTCGAAAACGGTGAAATAATTAAAGCTGATGATGTAATACTAAATGCCGACTTTGCTCATGCGATGACTAATATTGTAGACGATAATAAACTTAAAAAATGGAAAAAGAAAAATATTGATAAAAAATTATTTTCTTGCTCAACATTCATGCTCTATATAGGGCTTGATAAAATTTATGAAGACATTCCTCATCATAATATTATATTCTCAAAAAACTATAAAAATAATGTCGATGAGATAACACAAAACAAAGTGCTTTCAGAAGACCCTTCATTTTATATTCAAAATGCAAGTATCACTGATAAAACACTCGCTCCAAATGGTGGCTCAGCACTTTATGTATTAGTGCCAATTGCAAATCAACTTGCGAATATTGACTGGAGTAAAGAAAAAGAAAGATATAAAAATAAAATATATGAATTACTTGAGACTAGAGGAAAATTAACCGACATAAAAAAACATGTTAAAGAAGAATTAATAATAACCCCCGATGACTGGGTAAATAATTTCTCGGTTTATAATGGTGCGACTTTTAGTTTAGGGCATAATATTTCACAAATGCTTATATTTCGACCACATAATGAATTTGAAGATTTCAAAAACTGCTATTTGGTTGGAGGCGGAACTCATCCAGGCAGTGGACTCCCAAATATTTATGAATCGGGTCAAATTGCCGTAAAGTTTATTAAAGATAAATATAAATAATTTACTAAACTATTCGACATAAAATTTATTTCATAATCATAGTTGCCGTTTGATTTACTTTATGGTATAATATAAAAATAAAATATAGGAGTTTTTTATATGGATAAATCAAATCAAAATGAGCAAACAGGGTCTTTTATAAGTTTTATTTTAGTAGATGAGTGTAAATTAGATTTTGAGTTATTAAAAAAACAATTACAAGAAGATTGGGATATTAAAATCAATGATGAAGATTTCACAGAAGATTCGCAATCATTAGTTGTCGCAATTTCTGACATGAATATTGTAGTTAGTCTAATGCCAGCTCCTGTGCCAAATAATGAGGCTGTTGAAAATGCGGAAACAAATTTTCGTTGGGATGAAGCTGTTGAAGTTGCTAAAAATCATAAAGCTCATATACTTATTTCTTTGCTTGGTGGTAAAGAAAAGTTATTGGATGCCACAAATATCTTTGTTAAATTTTGTTCTAGCTGTCTAAAACAACCAAATGCCACAGCGATAAATACTTTAGGAACTGTTATAGACCCTGAATTCTATATCGACTTTGCTGAAGAAAGCCTTAAAAACGATGAATTCCCACTAATGAATATGGTTTTTTTCGGTGTATATAGTCTTGATAATGGTGCGACAATCAGTGCTTATACATATGGTTTGCGTGTTTTCGGTAAGAAAGATATGGAAATACTCAATAGCGATAAATCGGTAGATGAAGTTTTTAATTTATTAAGTAATATTACATTATACATAATAACATCTGATATTACATTAAAAAATAACGAAACAATCGGATTTAGTGAAGAACAAAAATTGAAAATAACATTTTTAGATAGTAATGTATTAGACGAAGAAACACTAAAAATAGATTTTTAATAAATAGTTATCTAAATAATAAATATAATATGAATAAAAGTGATTTTACATTTTTACCAGAACGTGGCAAATACACGGCGATTTTCAACGGTTTTGAAATAGAAATATCAGAAAATTCTATGTCTGATGAGGTAGTTATATTTGCGGAAGCTATTATTAAAATATATCCTCAAAAGTTGGTAGATTTAGCGAATTTTTGTAAAGAATCAGAAACATTTCAAATCTGTTATCCAGAAGAAACAGTCGACTCTATTATCAAAAAACTTAATCTGCCTATTTTAAATATGTGGAGAACTGGTGGTGGGATGTTAACTTACTGTAATCATGAAATTGATCAAGATCATCTTATTGATATAGAATTCACAGGCGTAATGGATAGCTTCGATTATGTAAGTATTGATGGATAATTAAAAATGGAATTAATAAAAAAGAGGAAAATTATGTATCGTTTAAGTTTATTGCTTATTTTGGGCTTAGCTAGTATAGTTTATGGACAATCTAGTGATATCTCCACTCAATATCAAAAAATTATAGAGACTGCTGAAAGTAAATATAAATACAATAAAAA
>CAMQVF010000075.1 GCA_947038115.1 uncultured Spirochaetia bacterium | reverse complement strand
TTTTTTATTAGTCGCTAAAGGCACAACTTTTTTAGGCTTAGAAACATTTGGTTCTTTTTCATAAATTACATTTTCATCCGAATTATCCAATGTTTTATCTAAAAATACTTTATCATCTTCTGTAATTGTTTCACTAAAAATATCATCTAAATCGGAAGTAACACCTTCATTTGACATTGTAGTCGACGAATCAAAATCATCAAACATTCCATTTTCAACATCATTATTCGTAAAATATCTAACAGAGAAAAATCCAATTCCAGCTAAAATTGCTAGACCAACCACTACAAATATAATTTTTTTTATCATAATTAAACCTACTTAAATAATATTTTTATTAACTAATTCCATAAGAACGCTTTAAGTTCTTCCGATAAATTAAGCTCTCTTATTTTTCGAAGCGCTTTTATTTGTATTTGTCTCACACGCTCTCTTGTAATATTGAGTTCTTTGCCCGTTTCTTCCAAAGTTTTAGCGTCATTGCCATCGAGTCCAAAACGAGATATTAAAACAGTTCGCTCTTTGTTATCGAGGCTAGAAAGCACATCATTTATCATCGATTTCAAATTATCTTGAAGCATATTGTGATAAGGAACATTATAAGATTTATCTTCTAAAAAAGTAAACATCTCATTATTCTCATTATCTTTAAAAACACCATCAATACTCGTTGTATCTTGTGCAAAAAACATTATAGAAGATAAAGTTTTAACATCAATTTTCATTTCGGCAGCAATATCATCAAGACTAGGCTCTCGACCCAACTTTTGATTTAAACTCTTAGTAACTTTTAAACTTGTTCGTATGAGCCTTGACACATATACAGGAAGTGTGATTACATGTTTTTTACTAGAAATAGCTTTTATAATTCGCTCTTTAACCCACCAAACAGCATAGGTTGAGAATTTAAAACCTTTTTCATAATCAAAGCGTCTAACAGCTTCAATAAGCCCAATATTTCCCTCGTCTATCATGTCGATAAATGGAATACCACTATTATAATACTTTTTAGCAACACTGACAACAAGTCTCAAATTCGACTTAACAAGCTTATTTTGAATACTATATATTTCATTTTCTAATTTTTCAAATTCATATTTATTATCGTCATCAAGAATAAATTCTTTTTTTAGACTTCGACACTCGGCAAAACGTACCCAAAGCTCTAATTCTTCTTCTTTGGTTAAACGTCTCATTTCACCTATTTGTCTGAGATACATAGAAACAGGGGTGCTAACCTCGTTAGTGTTTTCCCTTAAAACTTTTTTGGTCAAAGTAAAAACCTCTGTTATAGTAATTCTTTCCAAAGCGAAAAACATAGCTACTTAAAAATACATGATTTTTATAAAATTGTCAATACTTACTTGATATAGAACTACACCGATTTAATATACATTCCATTACTAGAAATCGAATATTTAATATCATTTTCTTCTAAAAAAGAATAAATAGCATAATTAACTTTTTCTTTCACATCCATAAAAACCCAGTAATCGGTGCTATTAACCCAATACCATATTTTTACAAGCACCGAAGTCGCATTGCGAGATTCAAAAAAAACTTGATAGTCTTCTTTAATACCATTCATTTTATATAAAATATCTTTAATATTATCAACAGCAAAACGCAATTTAGCAGTTGATATACTAGGGTCAAGAATAATGGTTTCAACTTGCCTTATAGAATCACGCTCTGTAACATTTTCTAAATCAGTATTAGATACAGTTTTATTCGGTAGCATTACAAGCCCACCATCGAATGTTCGAAGATGAGTTGAACGAAGACCAACCTTCTCGATATTTCCATCATAACCCAAAATTTTTATTCGACTACCAATAACAAAAGGTTTATCTAAAATGATGACAATGCAACCTAAAATATTAGCCAAAGTGTCTTGTGCTGCCAATGCCATAGCAATACCACCGACACCAAGTCCTGCCACTAATGCTGTGATATTAATATTGTATAAGTCGAGTAAATTTAAAATAATAATTATAAGAACTACTATTTTAGCCCCACCGATAACCCACTGTTGTAAAGTTTGATCAAATGAAAACAAGGCTTTCGTTTTGGCAAGCTTTTCAAGAAAATAACTTACTAAAACAGTCATTCGATAAAAAGAAAAACCAACGCCAAGTACAATTAAAGTGGATAATGCCTTTTCTATATGAACGTTATTTATTATCTTAGGAAAATATGTAATCAGCACCATATGAAGTAAAAGTAGTGAAAGCCATACAAATACACCAGGCGATAAAACTTTAACAACATTTTCTTTATGACTCGACGCTGTTTTTTTATAGATTCTCAATACAATTGCGAGTAAAATAATTACCGCTAAAATAATGAGAATAAATATGAATCCCACTTTTTTGGCAAAAATCAAATCTAAAAGTTCATTTATAGTTTTTGGCATATGTCTGTATCCCTAAGCACTACAACTTTAACTCTTGGATTTATCTCATAATGCTGTTCTATTTTCTTTTTTGTCTGCTCAATTAATTCAATGGCATCATTAGTTTTCGCAAATTCAATATCATCATTAGAAGTATTCTCAATATAATTAGGATATCTCTTATGCCATATCATCGATCCAACAGCGATATCAAGCCCACCAACACGCTCAACCATTTCATGAGCCTTAATCTCATTATCATCCTCAAAAATCGGGCCGATATGAGACTCTGAAACAGGTGAAATTGAACCTCTAATATATTTATACCAATCGATTTTATAATCAATTTTTTCAGGCTCTTCATTCTCAAGTCGAAAAACAGCTGAAAGAATTTTTATAGATTTATAATCTTCATTGTTTAATTTTAAATATTCATCTTTATTTAATTGCTCAATAGATATTTTATTATCATGAACAAGCATGACACGAACAGACTCGATACAATCGAGAATGCTTGATCCAAATGCACTCAACTTGCCAGCAATAGAAGAACCCACAGTATGGCTGAGTAATGCAACAAATTCAAAACCAGTTAAATTTCTTATTCTAGCCTCATGCGAAAGTCTCTCAAGCCGAGTTGATGCTAATGTCAAAATATAATTACCTTCAACAATGAACTGCTCAAAATCGCCTTGCAAAGATATTACAACGCCAGAATATCCTTCATCGGCGACAAGAATATTATTGCCATCGCCCATAAGTAGATAATCGATATCATTTGATATAAAATAAGTTACAACATGACATAAATCACTCTCGTTTTCTATAATAGCATACAAACCAATATCACCACCAGAATTAAAACTGGATATTTTATGAAATGGATGATTTACATAATAAACTATATTTTTGCTGTCTAAAAATTTTCTAAGTTCCGAATACTCTAGTAACATAAGCTCTCCCCATATCGACTATATTGCCAGCTCCAAGAGTTATCATAACATCGCCAGATCGTTTTAAAGTATCTAATGTCGACGCTATATCTGCCATATCTTTCACATAAATAACATTGTCATGAAAGTCTTTAACAGCAGATGCAAACCCTTCTCCCGTAACATTTTTAATCGGTTTCTCCCCAGCTGCATATATGTCCGTAATAATTACAACATCACTATCACCAAAAGCAGCAGCGAATTCAGCAAGTAAAAGTTCAGTCCTTGAATATCGATGCGGCTGAAAAATAGCAATAATACGCCTATCTGCATAAACATTTTTAAGCGATTTCAATGTAGCCATAATTTCTGTTGGATGATGCGCATAATCATCAAAAAATTTATAGTCCTTATCACTATATAATATATTTAATCGTCTATCAACACCTTCAAAGGATAATAAAGAGCTTTTTATCGAGTCTAAATCAATATCTAAGTGATGCGATAAAGCAACTGCCGCCAATGCATTAAGAATATTATGCTCGCCTATCAACTTAAATTCAAACTCTCCCAAACTTTCACCTCTATAGAATACTGTAAAGCATGTGTTGTCGTTGATATTCTTTATGCTTTCTCTCGCCACATAATAGTCATAATCTTTAGAAAAACCATATGAAAAAAATCGCTTATTCACACGATCACTTAAATTTCGTAAATCCTCATTTTCAAAACAAATAAATGATGCCCCATAAAAAGGTACTTTATTTATAAAATTTAAGAATGCCTCTCGTATATTTTCTATATTGCCATAATAGTCAAGATGGTCATTGTCGATATTAGTTACAATATTATAAACAGGCGAGAGATGTAAAAAACTTCCGTCGCTTTCATCTGCCTCACATACTAAATATTCGCTTTCTAAATTCTTGAAACAAGCATTACTTTTTAAATTAAAATGATTACCGCCAATAATACAAATGGGTGAATATTCGGTATTACGCATAATTTGACAAACTAATGATGTCGTTGTCGTCTTGCCATGAGCCCCTGATATCGCTATTCCTTTACGTAAACGCATAAGTTCAGCAAGCATCTCACCACGTCCAACAATAGGTATTCGAAACTTTTTAGCTTGAATCATCTCTTGATTTGTGCCAGAAATAGCCGTAGAGTTAACAACAGCGAGAGTGCCTTCTTTAATATTACTTGCATCATGTCCATAATATATTTTAATACCAGAATTGATTAATGACTTTGTTTTTTCATTTTCATAAATATCACTGCCTGTAATTTCAAAACCAATAGCATTGAGAACGCTTGCAATCGCACTCATTCCGATGCCGCCAATTCCTATAAAATGTATTCTACCTTTCTCTTTTGTAAGCATAAATATTAAACCTTAAATTCTATTCATTATATCATTTACTATAAAAATATCTGATTTCAACGTTGCAACCGATAATATATTTTCTCTCATAGTATTTAGACGACTTTTATCATTCAAATTATTTATCAAAATAGTCGCAAGTTTATTAGCATCAAGTGAAGACTCGGGAATTAAATAAGCCATATCTCTATGAAGCATTTCACGAGCATTATAATATTGGTGATTATCAGTTGCATAAGGAAATGGAACTAAAAGTGAAGGTATGCCAGTCGCCATAAACTCAAATATAGAACTACTTCCTGCACGTGACAAAGCAAAATCTCCTGCAGATAATAAAGACGGAATATCCTTATAATATGCGAATATATTAATCTTATCGTTTTTAATAGAAGATATTTTATCTGACATATCTTTATACCACTTAGCTCCACACATCCAAAAGATATGCAAATCATCAACATTTTTAATAATTGTCTCAAGCGATTGATAAAACAAATTATTTAACTTTAATGACCCTTGAGAACCACCCATAACAATAAGAACATTATCATCCTTGCCTACTCCCAAAGTAACTCGAGCAATATCTCTATTAGAAGAATAAAATCTACTTCTTACAGGATTACCAAACATTTTTCCAGTTGGCATAAACTCAAGCGATTTATTAAAACTCAAATAAACCATTTCGGCTTGCTTATAAAATAATCTATTAACTTTACCGGGAATAGAATTCTGATCACATAAAAATATTTTAATCTTTTTAAATCTCGCAACAAGCAACATAGGAAAAGAAACAAATCCCCCCATGCCTATTATAATATTAGGTTGATATTTCGAGAAATAACCAAAAGCATCAACTAATGCAAAAAGAAGACTAAAAATAAAAAAGATATTCTTTATCAAATTACCCGGTGCTTTCATTTTAAGCGTGCTATAGTCATAACCGCTAGGCACTATAGGTATATCCTTTTCAGATATTATTAATCGAGGAGTATGTCCTTGTTCTTTAAAGGTATCATATATCGCAAGTGCAGGCGTAATATGTCCAGCCGTTCCACCGCCACATAAAAGTATATTCATTGTTCTTCTCCTTTAATCCGAGTAACTTTTAATAATAATGCCATCATCGTCATATTGACAACTAAAGCATTACGTCCATAGCTTATGAATGGTAGTGCCATACCCGTTGTCGGTAGCACCCCAGTTGCAACCATCATATTAATAAATGCTTGTAAGCTTATAAAAAGTGTTATTCCAAATAATAAATATTTATGAAACAAATTATTGGTACGTGTGCATATTATAAAGCCTCTTACCGTAAAAAGCAAAAATAATATTAAAACAATCATATTCCCAACAAACCCAAATCTTTGAGCTATAACCACATATATAAAGTCGGTAATTGCTGCTGGCAAATGAGTGCTCACTTCAGACAATGCCTCATCTGAAAGACCTGTTTCACCGCCAAGACCAAAAGCTAAATTAGCTCTCTTGCTTTGATATGAACTGTCAGGCAAAGCATCGGGATTAATATAACTATATACTCGCTCTTTCATATATGGTGTATTAAAAATAAATATTGCAAATATCAAACCTAGAATTAAAGCAGAACCTATTAAATATCTTGAAGGTATACCCGCATAAAAAAATATAATAAAACCAACCAAAGCAAAAAGAATTGCAGTACTAGAGTCTGGCTCGAACATTATGCCAATAGAGACCCCAAGTAATATTAAAAGTAAAGGCAGAAGTCCCTTTTTAAGAGTGTATAATTTTTCACCCTTTTTACTTAAAACACTGGCGTAATATATAATCATCGAAAGTTTAGCGAGCTCTGATGGTTGAAGAACAAAAGAGCCAAAGCTTATCCATCTTTTAGCATAACTACCCTCGACTGTTACTCCAAAAAATATTACATAAGCCAATAGAATAAAAGTAGTAATCAAAATTACAGGTACAAGTTTATCTATTAAATAAAAAAAGTCTGGCGAATATATTATAAAAATAGTAATTACCAACATCGCTATAACAATTTTTAGATGATTACTTAAAAAATCTCCTTGTGGCTCATGTATCGGTGCTGCCGTATATATCGCGAGAACTCCCGCAAGAAGTATAGAGGCATATATCAACATAATGTAAATATCGGGTATTAATTTATTTTTCATATTTTTCATTGCCTAAATTATATTGCATCATCAGAGTTAATATTATTTTCAGTCTGATTATTGTCAGCTTCTATATTATTTTCAGTCTGATTATTGTCAGCTTCTATATTATTTTCAGTCTGATTAT
>CAMQVF010000074.1 GCA_947038115.1 uncultured Spirochaetia bacterium | reverse complement strand
AGAAAGCGAAGGTGTTGACTCTATCAATGGTAGTATTCCAAGAAATGAGGGAGATAGATTAGCTGCTTCTTATGTTAACTTTTATATTGCAAATGGAGGTATTGTAGCGCCTGTATTTGGAGATAGTAACGATGAGAAATCTATAGAAACATTAAAAAAGTGTTTTCCAGATAGAGAAATAACAACTGTATATGCACGTGAAATCCTGCTTGGTGGAGGAAATATACACTGCATCACCCAACAAGTGCCTATGATAAAATAGATACAGATGTAATAACGATTTAATAAATACCCCCTAGCTTAAGATATTAAGTTTAGGGGGTATTGCTTATAAAAAATATATATAAATTATTTTAATCTAATTTTCGCATATGAGGAAATAAGATAGTGTCTCTAATACTTCCAACATTCAAAAATAATATAGCCATTCTATCAATTCCAATACCGATTCCGCCAGTAGGAGGAAGTCCATATTCTAATGCATTTAGGAAGTCATGATCCATTTCCATAGCCTCTTCATCACCACTTTCTTTTGCACGAACCTGTGCTTCAAAACGTTCTCTCTGATCGATTGGGTCGTTAAGCTCGCTAAAGCCATTACTCATCTCCATGCCACCCACAAAAAGTTCGAAACGTTCAGTGATATCAGGATTATCAACTCTCGACTTAGATAATGGCGAAACAGCTTTAGGATAATCGATGACAAAAGTTGGCTGAATCAATAAATGCTCAACTTTATCTTCAAAAACTAAAACCATACATTCCCACTTTGAAGGCTTAACTTTAGTAGTATCAACTTTTACACCCAAAGCAAGAGTCTTTTTAATTGCCTCATCATCGCTTTCAATTTTATTAAAATCGACACCAGTATGCTCATTAACAAGCTCAACCATTGTAATACTCTTAAATGGTCTATTAAAATCTAATTCATGTTTTTTATATGGTGTAGTATATTTACCGTTAAGTTCAAAACACACAGTTGAAAACAAATCCTCAGCAATATCCATAACGCCGTCAACATTAGAATAAGACCAATAAGCCTCCATCATTGTGAACTCGGGATTATGTTTAGTCGATATACCTTCATTTCTAAAATTTCTATTAATCTCGAAAACTTTATCGAATCCACCAACGATTAAACGTTTAAGATAAAGCTCAGGTGCAACACGAAGATACAAATCCATATCAAGTGTATTATGATGAGTTACAAATGGTCGAGCCTTAGCACCACCAAGTATAGGATGCATCATCGGTGTTTCAACCTCTAAAAAGCCTCTATTCACCATAACATCACGGAGAATTGTAACCATTCTAGAACGTTTAATGAAATTCTCTTTAACATCATCATTCATAATTAAATCGACATAACGCTGTCTATAACGAATTTCTGTATCTGTAAGTCCATGGAATTTTTCAGGCAATGGATTTAATGTCTTAGTTAAAAGTGTGAGTTCCGAAGCATGAATAGAAATCTCACCAGTTTGCGTTTTAAATAAAGTTCCCTTAACGCCAATAATATCACCAGTATCTATTAATTTTTTAAATACATTATTATAAAATTCATCACCCAATTTATCTTTTTGAACATAAATTTGAATGCGACCATCACTATCTTTAAGAGTAAGAAAGCTCGATTTTCCCATAACTCTATAAAGCATTATACGACCAGCAACAGTAACCTCTGTTTTATCAGCTTCTAATTTATCATAATTTTCAATTACATTTTTAGATTTATGAGTAACATCATACATATTAGGATAAGGATTCACACCCATACTTTTAAGAGCATTAACCTTCTCAATTCTTACTTGTTTTTCATTAGCTGTATTATCTGTAGACATTTCCATAATCCTTAAAAAAATATTATTTAATTGTATTATATAGATTGTTATTTTGCAAACATTTATTTTATATTTTGTAAAAATTTTTTTTGAACTTATATTGTTAAAAAATAAAAGAGACGTACCTAATAATAGGTAACGCCTCTCTTGTTTTTGTTTTAAGTGTAAAACTAATCTTACTGTAAAAGCTGTAAAGCGCCTTGAGAAAGCTGATTAGCTTGAGCAAGCATCGCAATGTTAGCTTGGTTAAGAATCTGATCTTTAGCAAGTTGAACAGAAGCTTCAGCGACATTAGTGTCACGAATTCTACTTTCAGCTGCTTTCAAGTTTTCATGTCCAATCATTAAACCTTGAGCTGTAAGTTCCAAACGATTCTGGTAAGCACCTAAATCAGAACGCTGTTTTAATACTTTCAAAAGCGCCTCATCAACCATACCAATAACCGAATTCGCTTTGTTTGCTGTAGAAACACTGATAAATGTAGCAGTAGCTGCAGGTCCAGTAGCATTCTTAAGACCTAAACCTTGACTGTTCATAGTACCAACATACAAACGTTTACGCTCGTCCATGTTCGCACCAATTTGCAACCACATTGAAGCTGTAGGAGTGTTTTCTCCAGTAGCTTGTGCAAATCTACCAGTAAGCATGTTAAGTTTGTTAAATTGAGCCTGTGAAGCAACACGGTCAATTTCATCAACTAACTGAGAAACTTCAATTTGTACATAAAGACGATCTTCATCAGTATAGACACCATTTGCAGCTTGAACCGCAAGTTCTCTAACTCTCTGAAGTACTTCAGTAGTCTCTTGTAAATATCCTTCAGTTGTTTGAATGAAAGATATACCGTCTTGAGTATTTCTTTCAGCTTGACGCATACCATTAATTTGAGTAAGCATCTTTTCAGAAACTGCTAAACCAGAAGCATCATCTCCAGCATTGTTAATACGTTTTCCGCTTGAAATCTGCCCCATAACCTTTTGTAAACCAACCTGACGAAACTTAAGAGTACGCTCTGCATTGACCGCACTAATATTAGTATTGATAACCATTGTCAATTCCTCCGTGAATTATTCTTTTTTTATGCTCATCCATGAACATATATACATTTTCGTCAGTAAAGTCTAATTATTTAGTAATTTTTATTTTTTTTATAATAAAAAGTTTAAAAACAAGCCTTTCTAAAATAAAGCCCATGTGCAGGCGCTGTAACTAGAGCTTTTGTTCTATCTTTTGCTAAAATCATTTCTCTAATAGAACCTATTTCCAAATTTTGATGTTGTGCTTCAATTAAAGTTCCAACCATAATACGCACCATATTATGTAAAAATGCATTTCCTCTTACAACAAAATATAAATCATCTTTACGACGCACACAATAAACCCTTTCGATACGTCTATTTTTAGTATCATTCTCATCGGTAGACGCACAAAAAGAAGTAAAGTCATGCTCACCCAGAAATTCTTTAGCATACTCATTGATAAGTTTTTCGTTAATAGTGCTTTTTCTATAAAACCAAGCATATTTATCAAAGAAAGGTGAAAACACTTCTCCATTACTAACTAAATAAATATACTCTCTCCACTTGCAACTGGCACGAGCATTGAAGTCATCATCCACTAATTCTGATTTTATTATTCGAATATCTCTTGGTAGATGATTATTTAAAGCAAAGTGAATTTTACTCTCAGGCATTTTTAGAAAAGGTAATTTGAAGTTAGCAACAGCTCCGAGTGCATGCACACCAGCGTCGGTTCGTCCACAGCCATAGATTTTGAAATCTTCGCCATAGATATTAAAAATTGCTTTATTAATTTCGCCTTGAACTGTTCTTATCCCCTCGGGCTGTATTTGCCAACCTGAGAAATTTGTGCCGTCATATTGAATTGTTATTTTTATATTTATCATAAGTTTGTGAGTATAATATCTTAAATTTCTTTTGTCAATATACTCTAAAAATTAATCTCTATAATTATAACTATAGAGATTAATTTGACTTAGAAAAAATATCTATAATGACGGAGGTGTTCCTTCCGCATTAGCTACTACTGCCTCTATCTGAATTAAGGCATTCATTGAAATATTTGCTGTTCCGACTATACTAACTGCTGGAATAGTTGTTGGGAAAAATGTTTTATATACATTGCTAACAACTTCAACATCAGCTATATTTTTAATATAGATATTAACTTTAACCACATCTTCGATAACATGATTAACGCTTTCTACAATTGTTTTAATATGTTTAAAGCACTGCTCTGCTTGTTCTTTAATTCCACCTGATACAAGTTTACCTGTTGCTACATCAATAGGGAGTTGAGCCGAGATATTGTTGTAGTGAGAGAAGATAACTGTTTGTGATGCTAGAGGGTTTATTGGCGCTTTATCAGTATTGTTCGCTCTAATAACAAGTCCGTGTCTATCTTCTATAATCTGAGGAGGTGTTCCGTCGCCATGGGAAGCCACAACCTCAATCGAAATCAATGCTCCCATAGGTAGTTCAGCTACTTCAACTGTTGTAAGTGCTGGAAAATATCCAACCGTTCTTGCTATTCCAGAGTCTGGGAAGAAAGTTTTGTAAACTTCATTAACTTGTGCCATGTCTCCTATGTTTTTAAGGAAAATCGTTACCTTTACAATGTCATCTAAAGGAACATCAACGCTAGATAAAATCGATTTAATATTTTTTAAACATTGTGCTGTCTGCTCTTTAATACCAGTAACTACAATTCTTTGCATATCAGGGTCAATTGGTAGTTGAGCTGTTAGATTGCTATAATGAGAAAAAGCGACAAGCTGGGTTGACAATGGATCAATTGGTGCTTTTAATGTATTGCTTGTGAGCTTAATTAGATCCCCTGCTTGTGGTGCGTTTGGAATAGTTCCTTCCCCATTTGAAATTACTGCATCAATTTGAACTAATGCATTCATTGGCAATTCGAAAACGGCACAAACGGTTTTAGTTGGTTGATAAGTTGGAAAGAATATTTTGTAAACTTGCTCTACTACTTCAAGATCTTTAATATTTTTAACAAAGATTTTAATTCGTACAACATCGTCCATAACATGGTTAATACTTTTAGCAACTTCTTCAATATTTTTAAAACACTGCATTGCTTGTTCTTTGACTCCACCTATAACAAGTTTGCCAGATTTAACATCAATTGGTAACTGGGCTGAAAAATGATTGTAGTGAGAAAAAGCGACAGTTTGAGAAGCGTTGCCAACACCTCTTGGTGCCTTTTCTGTATTTCTACCTAATACTGCATTATATCCACTCATAATATAATTCTCCTTTTTAATAATTAGTAAATAATCTGAAATATATCAGAACAGAAATTGTAACCGAACAAATAATTAAAGTCAACTATAATTACATAGTTTTTTATAGATTAATTTTGCTTGATTATTTTTGCAAGTAAATTATACTTAAAAATATAAAATATTAAGGTATACTTTTTTATATATTAAAAGTAGAATTATTTATATGCATAATAAACACATAAACAAAACAGAAATTAGAATTATATATGCAGACACCGACCAAATGGGCGTTGTCTATCATGCTAATTATCTTAAATTCTTTGAAATTGGACGAACTGAATTTGTTAGAGAACTTGGCATGTCTTATAAAACATGTGAAGAGAATAATATTTTCCTCCCAGTAAAAGAAGCATTCGTCGACTATAAAAAACCATTTAAATATGATGACATCATTGTCGTACATTCTTATATAGGCAAACTTAAAAATGTGGCAGTAAAAATAGATTATGAAATATACCATAAAGAAACAAATGTCTTGCACACCACAGGCTACACACTTCACCCTTTTGTTAACTCTGAAGGACGAATTGTAAAACCGCATGATGAGATATATAATATTTTTTTGAAGGGTCAATAAAAATGAAATGGATTCAAATACTTTTTAGCACAGTCTCATCCATTAATATTATAAGAGATTTTTTAAGCAAAGAAGAAGTTCGAAAACTTTATAATAGTGTAAAAGAAAATGAAAAGAAAATTTTAATTGCTTTTGAAAGTCGGATAAAACATGAACTTGAGCGAGTGTATTTTGAGATTAATTCTCTTAAAATTATAATGCGTTTTTTAATTGTCGCTTTGGTCTTGATAGTTATTTTGTTTGTAATAGTTAGTATTTTATTTTTTATAATGCTAAGCACTAAATAATATTTTAAGGATATATCATGGCTATAACAGCTAAAAAAAAGAATTTCAAGTGTTCTATTCTTACTATTGGAAAAAATATGATTAAATCGATGAATATAAATCGTATTGACGTTCCAATTTCCTCTGGCTTAATTTCTATATATAAAGATCATGCTCCTTATATATCTGATATACATTTTGGAAAGCTTATGATTTATGATGAAAATAATAATGTTATAAATATGTATATAGAAGATGGCATAGTTGAAGTCTCTAAAAACACTGTAAGTGTGCTTGTAAAAAAGGCATATTATTTTGATGATCTAGATTTAGAAGAGATAAAATCTAAGCTTGAAACTGTTTCATCTCAAACTTTTACGGCTATAGAAGACATACACAGAAGAGATAGAAACATACATAGGCTTAACTTTCAATTGAAATTAGCTGAAGAAATAAAAAACAATTTATAAAATAAGTATTAATCCGATAATCTAGTTGACATATCTTAATCTGTTGAATATAATGACAGCTTAAGTTATGTCGAAAAATATTATTAAAATAGATTATTATATATGCCAAAAAAAGAAGATTTAAAAAAACTAGGAAGTATTGCTTTTTTACTTGGAGAGAAAGCTTTGCCTGAGAAAATAGAGAGAGAAGACTATGATAAGTATAAATCTATATTCACAGACAAAGTCATAGAAGAAGCTGTAAAAAATACTGAAATACCTGAAGAAGAAAATAATACTCAACCTCCTACAAATGAGCCTGAGCCTGAAAATAATAATACTCCAAACGATAGTGTTATTGATGAAGACATGGACTTAGATGATTTGCTAGCGAGTTTAGATGATGAATTAATTTCACCATCAACTGAAAATAATGAAAAACCTATTGAGAATAATCAAGAAGAAGATGAAATAGATTTAGACGATTTACTATCAGGCTTAGATGATGAGCCTGCAATCGACAATAATGACGAAGAACCTGCTGAAAATAATCAAGAAGATGATGTGGACTTGGATGAATTATTGGCAGATTTAGATGATGAACCAGTAATTGATGAACCAGTAATTGATGAACCAGTAATTGATGAACC
>CAMQVF010000073.1 GCA_947038115.1 uncultured Spirochaetia bacterium | reverse complement strand
ACCATTTTTCGTTCTATCCTCTTCGATAGCAAGAGCAACTTGAAGTCCAATTCCTTTAATCGCATTAATACCATAAATAATTTTTCCATCTTTTTGAGTAAATAAGGCATTACTTTCAAAAATAGACGGCATAATAATCTCTATTTTACTTTGCTTAATTTCTGCTAGATATATCGCTATTTTATCAGAGTCATTCATTACGGTATTTAACAAAGCAACATAATACTCCATCGGGTAATGTGCTTTAATATACGCTTCTTGATAGGCAATTAATGCATAACAAACTGAATGCGATTTATTAAACCCGTACTCGGCGAATCCCGACATCAAATCATAAAGATCTTCCAAAAGTTTTCTCTCATAACCGTTCGCCGTACCACCTTCGATAAATTTGCCTCTAAGCTTGTCCATCGTTTCGATATTCTTTTTACCCATAGCTTTTCGTAAATCATCCGCTTGGGCAGGCGTAAATCCACCGAGTATTCGGCTTATCGCCATAATTTGCTCTTGATAAATTAATACACCTTGAGTCTCTCTTAAAATCGGTTCTAAGTTTGGATGCATATATTCAAGTTCTATTTTCTTGCTTTTAGTATCCGCATATTGCTTGTCCATTCCATATTTAAGAGGGCCTGGGCGATATAAAGCAACGCTAGAAACCAAATCTTCAAATGAAGTTGGTTTAATATTCATAAGCATTTTACGCATTCCGTTGCTTTCAAACTGAAAAATTCCACCAGTATCTGCACGTCTAAATATGTCATAAACTTTGTCATCATCTAAAGGCAGATTATCTATGTCAATAAAAACATCATATCTATTTTTAATATCTTCAATGGCGTCTTGAATTAATCGTAAATTTTTAATTCCTAAAAAATCTATTTTTATAAGCCCAGCTTTTTCAATATGTTCCATCTCATATTGGCTCGCTTTAACTCCTGTTTTACTATCTTGATAAATTGGAACGCTCTCGAAAAGTTCTTTATTCGAAACAACAATTCCTGCGGCATGAAGCCCAACACTTCTCACAAGCCCTTCTAATTTTGAGGCGAGTTCGAAAACTTGTTTCATTTGAGGCGTCGTATCTATTTCACGTTTAAAATTTTCAAGGTCAGGGTCATTATACATATCAAACAATGTACCTGTGCCTGACATGAGTTTTGACACTCTGTCTGCAATAGAATAATCGATAGACATAACTCTACAAACATCTTTAATAACCGACTTTCCACTTAATGAACTAAACGTAGCAATTTGAGCCACATTGTTTTCACCATATTTCGTTTTTACATATTCAATAACATCATCTCTTTTGTCATCTTGAAAGTCGACGTCGATGTCGGGCATACTTTTACGTTCTGGATTTAAGAATCTTTCAAATAGCAAATTATAGTCGAGGGGGTTCACTTTCGTAATTCCTGTCGCAAAAGAAACAATTGACCCCGCAGCAGAACCTCGTCCAGGGCCTACAGCTATAGAATTATTACGGGCATAACTAATGAAATCTTGAACTATTAAAAAATATCCTTCAAAACCCATTTTCGAAATTACATCAAGCTCCATTTCAAGCCTGTCCATAGCAACTTTTGGTATATCATTTTTATAATGTACGTTTAAGCCTTTCATACATAGCTTTTTCAAAGTAGATGTTTCATCATCACCTTTTTCAAGCGGATAATCGGGCATAAAATAAGTTTTACTAATAATATCTAATTCCGAGCATTCTTCAGAAATTTTCACAGTATTTTCGAATGCACTGCCAAGTTTAGCAAAAGATTTTCTCATTTCCTCTTCAGTTTTCAAATGAAACTCATCGGCAGGAAAGCGATATCTTTTTGGAGAATCGAGTGTCGTTTTTGTTTGTATTGCTAAAAGAGTATCATGTGCCTTTGCATCTTCTTTGTCGACATAGTGCACATCATTTGTAACAACAAGCCCGATATTATTTTTTTTGGCAAGTTTATAAAGACTTGTATTAAGTGCTCTTTCTTCTGGCATGCCATGGTCTTGAAGTTCTATATAAAAATCTTTACCAAATATTGATTTATAAAAATCGGCATGTTTTTGTGCTTTTTCCATATTGCCACTTCTTATTGCAAGCGGTATTTCTCCACCCATACAAGCACTCAAACAAATGATGCCTTTATTATATTTTTCAATAAGCGAGTGATCAATTCTTGGACGATAATAAAAACCTTCAGTATATCCAAGACTTACAAGTTTAATGAGATTTTGATAGCCTTCTTTATCTTTAGCAAGCAAAACTAAATGCATAGCAGTTTTTTCTTCTGAATAATCTTTTTTAGTTTTTAATTTTCTATCAGTAGGTGCGATATAAAGCTCACAACCAATAATTGGAGTGATGCCTTTAGCTTTAGCCTCTGTGTAAAACTCCATAACTCCATACATATTTCCATGATCAGTTATCGCAATACCTGGCATTTCAAGTTCTTTTGCTCTGTCGATTAATCCTGTAATAAGCCTTTTAGATTTATCTTTTTTCGAATATAATGATTTTATCCTAGCGGCACCGTCTAATATCGAATATTGTGTGTGAACATGCAAGTGAGCAAAAGCCATAAAACTTCCTTATTAATTACTATCTAAGTCTACTATATAAAAATTTAAATATCAAATATTATTTTTTCTAATAGTATAATAATACAAATAATATCAAATTAGAACAGTTTATATTTTTTTATTTTTCAATATATATTTCGTCATAAAACTCTCACCACTTTCGCAAACTATTACAGCAATAAAAATGAAACCTCCACCAAGTAATAAATTTATAGTAACAGGCTCTTTAAGTATTAGAACACCCATTAAAGCACCTAAAAAAGATTCGAAAACAAGCATCAAGCTCACCTTCGAAGAGTTTACAAATTTTTGCGATATATTTTGTAATAAATATGCGACGCCTGTGCATAAAAAACCTAGATAAAGCAAAGAATAAATAGCTTCACTTGGAATGCTTGATATAGGTGGCATCTTTTCTGTAAATAAAGCGAGAATTAATGCAATTCCACCTGACACATACATTTGAATTATTGCAAGATGAATACTACTCATATTCTTTAATGCTATGTCTATTAAAATAATATGCAGTGCAAAAGATACGCCTGCTAAAATACCCAAAGTGTCTGCTCCCTCAAGACCACCAACATCTTGAAGAGTAAGAAATGCAATACCAATAAAGCCTACAAAAGCGGCTATAAATGCATATATAGTTGGTCGTTTTTTAGATAAAGCCCAAGCAAAAAATGGGACAAAAATAACATTAGCACCAGCATAAAATGCAACTTTACCTGCTGTTATATATTGAGAGGCAAAAGTTTGAAGTCCGAAACCAGCGAATAAAACTACTCCTACAGGAAAAGCTATTAAGATATCTCTTGGTTTTATTTTCAAAAATCGCCTATAAAATATGCAACTAATAAATATGCCTCCGACTAACATACGAATGGCTTCAATATAAAAAGGTGGTATAATTGCAACCAAATTTTTTACGGCGACAAAACTATAACTCCATAGTAAAACAGTTATTATAATTGCCACTGTCGCTAATCTTTCTTTTTCTCTCTCGGTTACGTTATTGAATTTTAATGTTTTCATATCTAAATACCCTTGTTAATTTATACTAAACTCTTTTTATACATTTTTTTAATGCAAATTTAATCTTAGTTCGAGCTTCAATATTTGCGTTAGATATAAGTATTGCCAAAAAAATAAACATGCCTGAAAAAATAATATTTTTTGTAACATTCTCGCCCAAAAAAATAACGCCAAAAATTGCTCCAAAAAAAGATGATAAACTAAGTATCAAACTCGACTTCGATGTGTTTATATATTTCTGTCCTATACTTTTTAATAAATACCCCAAGGATGTACTAAAAAAAGCTAAATAGAAAAATGAAAACCTACCATCACCCAGTGTAAATGAGAAATCTAGCTTTTCTCCATTTAAAAGTGAAAATATTAATGCTGTTATAGCGGCAAAATACATTTGAGTTACAGTTAGACGAACGCTATCTGCTTTCTTTACAAAAATATCTACCAATACAATATTCGTTGCAAAAAGTATAGATGATGCAACAGCCAGCATATCAATAAGTTTGACGCCAGAAAAACTGCCAAATGTCAGTAAAGCCACTCCAATAAACCCTACAAAAGAGGCTATAAAGTAGCGAGTAGCTGGTCTTTTTTTTGTGAAGAGCCAGATTAAAAATGGAACAAATATAATATTTCCGCCAGCATAAAATGACATTTTTGAAGCTTCCATTACTTCGAGTGAAAGCCCTTGAAGAGTGTATGTCGCAAAAAGACAAACACCTATCGGCATGCCCAAAATTATATCATTTTTAGTAATGCCCTTCATTCTTTTAAAGAAAATTATATGAAGTAAAATTGCCCCGACAAGTGTCCGAGCAGTAACTAGAATTAAAATTGGAGTATTAATTGCCAAATCTTTAGTCGCCACGAATGCATAACCCCAAATTATCGCTGTGGTAACCGACAATAATATGCCAATTTTTTCATTACTCTTTTCTTTTTTATCCATATTTAATTATTCTACCAATTTAAATTTAATATGTTTAAAGTTAAATCTATAGAATTATCTTAAATTTTTACAGAAAACACCACATATAATAAGGTAAAACAAAATAAAATTCAAGCATAAGCCATAAAAAATAATTATTTATTCATAACACTATCGAATAATAAAGTGATACTTTTATAACCTTTTTTTAATGCGATATTATACTCTTTCTCTGATATCATAACTTTTGAATAAAGAGTTTGTATTCTTTCGATAAATATTTGACAAATATGAAGTTTATTATTTGAAGCGGCAAAATAAAGTGCTGTCTCGCCATTTTGAAGCTTGTCATCAATGTTTACACCCAAGTTAAGTAAAAACCTCACAACCTCAGTTTGACCATGTTCACTTGCAAGCATTAATGCAGTCTCATCTAAATTACTCTTTGAATGTATTATTTTAGGTTCCATTTTTGCGATATAAGAAACTACTTGAACATATCCACGTGCCGACGCCAACATAAAAGCATCCCAGCCATTTACATCTTTAGTGAAAACATCGATGCCCATTTCTATTAAATATTTAACAGGTCTTATTTTATTATAAGCAGCAGCCCACATTAATGCATTAATACCTGAATCTGTTTTAGCATCAAAAGTTGAACCTTGAATATAAAGAAAATGCATAATATCAATATTGCCAGCAACAGTTGCGTAAATTAAAGCGTCCATGCCGTCTTGACTTAATATATGAATATCCGCTTTATTTTTCACGAGAAGATCAACAATTTTAATATGACCATTAAAAGCAGCATGCATCAAAGCAGTTTTATCATAATCGTCAAGCATATTAATATCAGCGCCTGCATTGATTAAAATCTTTACAATTTCAGCATGTCCATTTTCAGCAGCAGTAATTAATGCCGTTTTTCCATTATCGTTAATATAATTCCGTTGAGCATTCGAAGCTATCAAAAAATTAACAACATCTAAATGTCCATTGCTAGATGCCACAAATAATGCAGAAGCTATTCCATTCATAGATAAACTATATAAAAACTTAACAATATCTAAATGTCCATTTGAAGCCGCACATGACAAAGCCGAACACTCTTTGTTAGATAATATTAAAGGCGATTTTTCCATTAAATATTTAACAAGCTCAATATTGCCACTACCCGCCGCTTTAGTTAAAGAATATTGCGGGAGTTCTAGTTTTTTCTCTTCCATCAAATATTTAACAAGCTCAATATTACCGCCAACTATAGCATGAAGTAAAACATTGCCATGTTCCTTGTTTGATGCATTAATGTCGGCACCAGAGTCGATCAATGTCTTTGCCGAATGAAAATGTCCCATCTCACATGCGAACATTAAAGGAGTGCATTCAAATTCAGACATAGCATCAACTTGAGCATTTGAAGCTATCAAAAGTTTAATTATCTCTTCGCTTCCATTGCTTGCCGAATAATGTAGAGCAGTCTCATTAATAGTTGTTTTAGTTTTAGTGTCAGCATTATAGTCTAGCAATAATTTTACAACATCTTTATGTTCTTTACTGACAGCATGTATTAAAGCCGAAAATGAATTCTTGTCGATGAGGTTGACATCAGCCCCATTTTCTAGAAGCTTTTTAGCTATTTCAGTATAGCCTCCTGCACATGCATGCATTAGCGGGGTGAATCCTAAAATATTTGAAACGTTTATATCTATTTTATCAATATTACACAAAAAAGAATTTATAGCTATTATATTATTACTAGCCGCTGATTCATGTAACTGTATTTCGCATTCTCTCATAAAAAAAACCTCTATTATTAAAGAAACATTTATATTTTTATACTAGATATATAGTAACAAAAATTTATATTTTTTATTGTTTTTTTATATAAAATTTATGAAAAAATACTATTTTTATAGACTTATAAATAGATATTTTAAAATATAAAATTAATAAATATTCTATTTGACAAGAAGAAAAAAACAATATATAATCCTGTAGTTTTGTGCTTAAACCTGCATGAATAAAAACTTTTTAAGGATTATATTATGTCATCAATCATAATTATAGGAACGCAGTGGGGAGATGAAGGAAAAGGTAAAATAGTTGACTATCTTGCCGAGAAGTCGGATTATATTGTTCGCTCACAAGGTGGTGCAAATGCTGGGCATACTGTTGTTGTTGATGGAGTTTCTTACAAATTAAGATTGCTCCCTTCTGGTATTTTATATAAAAATAAAATCTGTATTGTTGGTAATGGAGTTGTAATAAACCCGAAAGTATTTTTAGAAGAAATTGACGCTATGGTTGAAAAAGGAATTGATGTATCATCACTCTATATATCAAATAGAGCCCATGTTCTTTTTCCATATCATATACTGATTGATGAATTACAAGAATTAGCATTGGGTAGTCAAAAAATTGGGACGACCAAAAACGGAATCGGCCCTTGCTATATGGATAAAATTGCACGAGTTGGTATTAGAGTTGAAGACATGCTATATGATGATCTTTTTAGAGAAAAACTTAAAAATAATCTTGAAAATAAAAATATATTAATAGAAAAAGTATATGGTGGAAAACCCCTAAACTTTGATGAAATGTTAAAAGAGTATAAAGTATATATCGAAAGGCTTAAACCATATATAAGAGACACAGCACTTTT
>CAMQVF010000072.1 GCA_947038115.1 uncultured Spirochaetia bacterium | reverse complement strand
AAAAAGCCCCCTTATAATGAAGGAGGCTTTCAGTATTAATACTTAAATTAATGATTTCACAGCTTTCAACGCTGCGTCATAATTAGGTTCGTCTGTAATTTCTTTTAAATACTCAACATATTTAATGTTATTGTCTTTATCCAAAACGAAAACTGCTCTTGTCAACAATTTCAACTCTTCAATTAAAACCGCATATTTTGTAGCAAACTCTCTATTTTGATAATCAGAAACAGTTAAAGAACTTTCCAACCCTTCAGTCGCTGACCATCTAGCTTGTGCAAATGGCAAGTCTAAAGAGATAGTCATGAGTGAAACACCCTTTAATGACAACACTTCTTTATTGAATTTTTTAGTCTGCTCTTGACAAACACCAGTGTCTAACGAAGGCACAACTGAAAGTAATTTTACACCAGTAAGATCACTTAATGAAGTAGAAGATAAATCATTTTTAGTTACATTAAAATTAGGTGCTTTATCGCCTACTTGTAATTGTGTTCCGTTTACAGTAAGAGGGCCACCAGCAAAAGTTATATTTAACATATAAAACTCCTTATAGATTTGTTACACCATTCTAACATAATATTAAAATTATAGCAAAAATTATCTCTATAAATAAATAATATTATTAAAAATTTATTTAAACACAAAAAAACCGACTCGGGGATAACGAATCGGCTTATTACAAATATATACGGATAGTCAAATCAACTTATAACACTATCGGATAATTTGGAAAAACTTTAGCATTTTTTTTTAATTTTTCTTCTTTTTTATCAGATAAATCTATAACTCTAATTAAAACTATCTGTATATACTTTTTTACCATCCAAAGTACTAACTTGAACCCTATCCTTTTTGACAAGCTCATCAAGAATATTTTTTACAATTTCAATCTCAGTATCAAAACCCAAGGCTATCATTTCTGCTGTTTCAGGATGCCTCACGAGTGATTCATAAACATCTTCTTCTGTTACAGGCTTTGTCGTTTTTGGATTATCACTTTGATTGCTCAATTTAGGAACTTCAACATCACATGTGAAAAATTTCGAAAGACGAATTAAATCATCATGACTCACACCCTCAATGCCCTCATAAGCGACACGGCGAGTGCTTGTTACCAACTGAACTTTTGTAGGCTTAAGTTTATTTACAATATCTGCAATATCTTTAACTTCAGCATCACTATCATTAATACCTTTTATGATAAACACTTCAAGCCAAATCTCACCTTTAAAAACTTTTTTAAAATCAAATAAACCTTGAACCATTTTATCAAATTCAATTTCACTATGAGGATGATTAATTCTATTAAATGCAGCTTTATTACCAGCGTCAAGTGAAGGTATCACGATGTCAAGTCCAAGCAGGCTTGAACGCACTTCTTGTTTATAAAGAGTTGAACCGTTTGTGATAATAGATAAAGGTATCTCTGTTATATTTTTTATTTCTAATATTAATTTTTTAAGATTAGAATATAAAGTCGGCTCACCCGAACCTGAAATTGTAATATAATTTATATTTTTATGTTTATGAAGTGCCGATTGCAACTCGAAAATAATCGCCTCGACAGAATAGAAATTTTTAGCATTCACTGTCGTCTTGTCATCCGCACCCAAATTACAATATACACAATCATAATTACAAGTTTTATGTGGTGTAACATCAATGCCTAGTGATTTTCCAAGCCTCTTACTTCTAATCGGCCCAAATACACGGCGTGTAGTTTTTTCGTTAACATTGTTATTTGATATAAATGTCGACTTATCTTTCGGTTTTAATATTTGTTCATCTTTTCTAGTGATAGAATATAAAGATTCAGATAGACCATGAATCTCTTCATCAGTTGAAGCAAAAACAGATATAGGAAACATTATAACATCAGGGCCTATATTTTTTTTAAGATAATCAATTTTTTCTTTTATTTCTTCTTCGTCAAGCATATCAATTTTATTAAGAATAACAATAAATTTCTTTTTTGTCATCTCTTCACTATATAAACTAAGCTCATTTTTAAGCTCATTATAAACAGCAAAAATATCTTCATCAGTAATATCAATTATTAAAGCAAGAGCACCAGTACGCTCAATATGTCTTAAAAAAGTATGTCCAAGCCCAATACCCAAATGAGCCCCTTCGATAATTCCAGGAATATCAGCGACTATAAGGTTCCTTTCAATATCTAAATAACAAACACCAAGATTCGGCGTAAGTGTAGTAAAAGGATAAGCAGCAATTTTCGGTTTAGCTCTTGTAAGCCTTGCGAGTAAACTAGATTTTCCAGCATTCGGTAGCCCTACAAAACCAATGTCAGCTATAAGTTTAATCTCTAACCTTATTGCCAGTTTCTCACCATCAAGCCCATGTTGAGCATAGTCAGGTGCTTGGTTAGTAGGTGTGGCATAAAATTTATTGCCCTTCCCGCCCTTTCCACCTTTCACAATAATTACAGATTCATTATTTTCAACTAAGTCTTTAATAACGGTATTATCTTCTTCGTTATATAAAACAGTGCCAACAGGAACTCGGAGAACACAGTCTTCCCCACTTTTTCCATCACTAAGACGAGCCATGCCGACCTCGCCATCTTTTGCTCTAAATCTATTTCTACTTTTAATTTTTCCAAAGCTTGTAACTCTTGCGTCAACAATAACAACAACATTACCGCCATTGCCGCCATTGCCACCATCAGGGCCGCCCAAAGGTACATAAGGTTCACGCCTAAAACTTGTAGACCCAGCACCACCATGTCCACCTTCGACTTCGAAACTTACAACATCAACAAATTGATTCATTCTAACTCCCTAGTATGTAATAACTTCAATTATAAGCTTGAGTGAGTATTATGGCAAGTATTAATATTAAAAATATATAGTATAATGCAATATCTTTATATTAAAGGAGAAAATATGAGCAATAAAATATGCATAATCACTGGTGCTACTGGCGGAATAGGATATTATCTATCATTAGGCTTCTTAGAAAAAGGCTATAAAGTTATAGCATTAGATATAAAAAAGTTGAAAACACTTCCAAAAGATGTCTCATTCATAGATGTAGACTTAACTAAAGAAGAAAATATTGTTACTACATTTGAATATATTAAAAAAGAATATCAACATGCTAATATATTAATAAACAATGCTGCTATTTCTAAATTCAACAAAAGTATTTTTAGCATTACAAATAAAGAATTTAGAGATGTTTTAGATGTAAACTTAGTTGCGAGTTTTATTTGTTCAAAAGAATTTATAAAATTAAATGAAGGTCAAAATTATGGCCGTATAATAAATATTGCATCGACAAGGTTTAATCAAAATGAGGAAGGATGGGAAGCATATGGGGCATCGAAAGGCGGGTTAGTATCGCTTACAAACACAATGGCTGTTTCATTATCGAACACACCAATAACTGTGAATGCCATAAGCCCCGGTTGGATTGAAACTGAAAATTATGACAAGCTTACTAAAAATAATCATATTCAACATCCATCAGGGCGAGTCGGCGAGCCTAAAGATATTGTGAATGCTGCCCTCTTTTTAGCCGATGAAGAGAATGATTTTATTAATGCACATAATTTAATAGTTGATGGTGGCATGACTAAAAAAATGATTTATGAATAAGATTTAATATTATCATAAATATATCCAATATTAAACTTGAATTTTAAACCGTTTTAAATTATAATTTGAACTGTTTAAATGTAAGTAGTATCGAAATACTCTTAAAAATAAAAGGACTTTCTATAAATGATAACAGTTAAAAACCTTACAAAATACTATGGCGATGTCCATGCATTAAAAGGAATAAATTTCGAAATTGAGCAGGGTGAAATTGTGGGGATTTTAGGGCCAAATGGTGCAGGAAAATCTACAACACTAAGAATACTTACTTCTTTTTTAAGCAAGACCGATGGTGAAGCAATAATTAATGGTAAGAATATAGAAGATAATGCCCTTAGCATAAAAAAGATTATAGGCTATTTGCCAGAATCAGCACCGCTTTATAATGATATGATTGTTTATGATTATCTTTCATATATAGCGCTTATTCAAGATGTTGAGAAATCGAACCTTGAAAATAGAATAAATTACGTTGTCGATGCTTGTAACCTTAAAACTGTAATAGACAAACCAATTTCTACATTATCAAAAGGTTATAAACAAAGAGTTGGGCTTGCTGGATCAATTATACATGATCCTCAAATTCTAATATTGGATGAGCCGACAAATGGACTTGACCCAAACCAAATTGTGGAAATTAGAGAGCTTATTAAAACTCTAGGTAAAGAAAAAACTGTTTTACTATCTACTCATATTTTAAGCGAAGTTGAAGCGACTTGCTCGAGAGTTATTATCATAAATAATGGCGAAATAATTGCAGATAGCCCAACTGATAAATTGATAGTTGAAAAAGAAGGTAGTATATCGATTAAACTTTCACTTAAAACAGAAGACAATATAGGCTTCATCGCAAATCGATTCAAAGAACTTGATATAGTCATAGATATAAAAGAAGAAGACTCTAAAGAGAATGACATAAAAAATATGATTATAATAACGAAGCCATCGAAAGCAGACCCAAGAGATGCAATATATGAAGTTATAAAAAATACAAATTGGATTGTATATCAGATATCAAGAGAGAAAGAGGATTTAGAAAGTATATTCCAGACTCTTACAAAAGGAGATAAGTAATAATGACGACGACTAGCTTTTCTATAAATAAAATTTTTGTAATATTTAAAAAGGAATTAAGGTTTTTCTTTTTCTCCCCTATTGCATATATATTTTCAGCATTATTTTTAGTTTCATCGGGGATTTACTTTTTTTCAAGATTTTTCATTATAGCAAATAATAGCATGCAAGACTATTTTTTAAGCCTGCCATTAATGTTATCTTTTACAATTCCACCAATCACGATGTCATTATTTTCTGCCGAATTTCAAAGTGGCTCATATGAACTTATAAGCACGCAGTCGGTATCAACATTCGACATCATAATCGGTAAATTTTTAGCAGCATGGGCTTTTATACTCTTCGCAATAGCACCGACAATTGTTTATGCGATGACTCTAAGTTTTATAGGAAGGCTCGACTTGGGGCCTGTTATTGCTGGCTATATTGGGACTTTATTTTTGGTTATGCAAATGTGTGCGATTGGTGTATTCGCCTCGTCGATAAGCAAAAACCAAATTGTCGCATTAATTGTTGGTCTTTCAATAATGATTTTATTTAATTACTTTTTAAAATTTATCGCTGTAATTTTTCCTAATTTAATTAATATAATACAATTTGCAAGCTCTGACACGCATTTCTTAAATATAGCATTGGGTATTATTGACTTCAGAGATATCATATATTTCTTGTCGCTTTCAGTAATATTTTTATATGGAACTTATTTAGTAATCGAAAATCGAAAATAAAGGTATATTTAATGAAAAAAAATCTCATAATAATCTCAGTATTAGCTGTAATCCTAATTGTTTTAAGCATTTTAGCCATGTATACCACAAAAAAAAGACAAGCCAAACTTGAAAGTGCTAAACCACGACTAAAACTATTTGAACTTAAAGAAGATACTACATCAAAGTTTGAACTCAACTATAATAATGAAACTATAGTTGTACAAAAAATAAATGGTATTTGGAATATAATAAGCCCTGTTCAATATGTTGCTGACCAAATGGAGTCGCTTGCTAATGTCAAAAATTTTAATACGATGATGATAGAATCGACCATTACAAATTTAAGCGAGCTTACAAACTTCGGACTAGATAATCCTTCAGGGATATTTAGCGTTTGGGACAATGGCGTAAAGCATACTATTTATGCTGGTAATCGCACTGGTGCTGACGAATATTATTATGCAAAATATAATGATGAATATTTTTCTTTAGAATATGTTTATATTGAGGCGCTTAAAAAAACTATTGACACACTCAGAGAAAAAGATTTTTATAAAATTAGATATCAAGAAGTTTTAAGCGTTCTAGTTGAAGGTTCAAACTATACAAATGAGATTATAAAACTTGATGGCAGAAACTTTGTATACAAGGGCTTGGAAGATAGTACAGATATGGCGAAAGCTGTTCAAGATTTTCGGGTATTATCAGAAGTTAAAGCTACTGGATTTGTCAAAAATGATAAAGATTATGGTCAATATGGTTTTAATCGACCAAGCATAAAAGTAACAATAAACTTAGAAGACAGATCTAAAAGAGTATATTATTTATCGAATCTTGCATCAACAATTTATATGTTGCCTGAAGGTATTGATAAAGTCTATAAAACAGATTATCCTGTTTATGAAGCGGCTATTAGAGATAAAAAATATTACACAAAGTCAAACAAAGTTACAAATAAGTGAAAATAAATAACTGTATTGGTAATACTAGATTTGTCAAAAAAGGAAAAAAATGAAACAACATATTCCAAATATTTTAAGTTTAAGCAGGGTCGTTTTAGCTCCCGTTGTGATTTATTTATATTTAGTTGATTCACTTACTGCATCAATTATCGCTTTTATAATGCTTGTAATATTAGAATTGACAGATGCTCTCGACGGTTATTATGCAAGAAAGTTTAACGTGGTAGGCGATATCGGCAAAGCATTAGACCCATTTGCTGATACACTTTTACATATAACATTATTCACAATATTTCTATATGACGGAATTATGCCTATGTGGATGTATTTAATCGCACTTTATAGAGACATGTTCTCGATGTTTATAAGAATAATCACAGCTATTCGTGGCTCTGTACTTCCCGCTAAATTCAGCGGAAAATTAAAAACTTTCTTCCGTGCAATTTCAGTAGTTATTATATTTATACTAAATATTCTCAAAAATAAAAATATCGACTTGCCATATGATAAAATCGCTTATTATTCGCTTTTGGTTGTAACCATTATAACAATATATTCGTTTTTTGATTATCTGCCTCTACTAAAACGTAAAAGATGATTTATTACTTATAAAAATTTTGAATAATATTTAAAGCCTCTTCAGGAGTTTTAGCATAATTAAATAAATCTAAGTCAGAAGCATTGATATATTTTTCTTTAAGCATAGTGTCTTTCACCCACTCCATCAAGCCATTATAATAATCAATATCCATAATGACAATTGGAAATTTGCTTAGAATACCTGTCTGCATCAAAGTAATCGCCTCAAACATCTCATCCATAGTACCAAATCCACCAGGAAAAACTACAAAAGCCTTGGCATATTTGACGAACATAACTTTACGTGCAAAAAAATATCTAAATTTAATAGATCGGAAGAGCACACG
>CAMQVF010000071.1 GCA_947038115.1 uncultured Spirochaetia bacterium | reverse complement strand
ATAAAATTTATTATTAATAACACAACTACTGTAATTTTTAATTCACTAACCTCATTAACTTATATCGATACATCTAATAATATTAATGCTGAATGTTTTAAATAATTACAAATAAATAATTCTTATATGCTAAGTATAACTCCGCTTAAAATTGACAATACTAATAAAGAATGATAGTATTATCTTTGAAATTATTACGGAGAATATCTAGCATGCAATTATATAAAGAAAATAAAAAATATATCGATACTATTTTTCTAGTATTTTTATTTACAAGAATAGTTTTTGTGTTAATGCTAATTATAGGCTATTACTTGTTACCAAAAGGCAATGATTATTACCCTAATGTAAAATGGTTCGGTGATATAGTTTTTCAATTTTGTGATGCTGCGGTATACCCAAGCATAGCAGAAAATGGATATGGCGCTCCTAATCATTTATTTGCTTTTGCTCCATTATTTCCTCTTGTTATTAAAGCATTTTCTGTAATATTTTTTGGTAATTATCCTTTGACTGCATTGATAATTTCAAATATTTTTTTTATAATATCTATACTTTTACTTTATAAACTTCTTCTAAATTTTTTAGATAAAAAATCATCAATGTATTCTGTTTTAGCATTAATAGTTTACCCAGCCTCTCATTATAACTCGATAGGCTATACAGAACCACTATTTTTAATGATTACTTTAATATCTATGACAGAATATAAAGACAAAAACTATTTAACTGCTGCCTTATTTTGCGGTTTTGCCATGCTTACTAGAATAACAGGAGTAGCACTTTTGGCAGGATTTGGGCTTGATATGCTCATTAATTTTATAATAAAAAAAGAATTTTCTACAAAATCTATACGTTCACTTTTAAAACTAGGGCTTTCTTTTCTTGCTGTTACAATGTCTGTTTATGGGCTATGGATTATGTTTATGTGGATGCGAACAGGTGATGGGCTATATTTTTTGGAAGCTCAAAAGCATTGGGGAAGAACTGAGCCTAATTTCTTTATTATTCCATTTGTAATTGAACTCTTAATTAGAGTATTTAAGTATCCAGCTATTAGAACTACATTAGAATTTTTAATACCGATGATTATGATAATATTTACAATTCTTGTATATAAAAAAATTCCTGTATATTTTTGGTTTTATTCTGTAATGGTTATAATAATGCCACTAACAACAGCTTCTACATTCTCTCTAACAAGACTTCCAATGCTTGCACTTGCTTCATATGTATTTATTGGAATTCATGCTGCTAAAAGTAAAAAGTTTAGGATTATTTGGTTTTTCGCATCATTTGTTTTTTATGTTATATTTACAGGAACAATGGGGCAACTTAGAGCAACTTTTATATAAATATTAATCATCTTATAAAAATGCGGCCTTACTCCTATTAAAGAATAAAACCGCAACTAAAAATTATTTATTATTATTTAACAACAACAGGATCAGCAATCTGCCAACTTCTGTCATACCAAGCTTCAAGTGGTCCATATAATCGGAAAAGAGTGTTCCAACTTTTTCCTTTTACTGTTTGAACCCAGTTATTTTCATAGCCTTTTGGAGCAACTGGTGAAAAATAAATATCATAAGAGCCATCGCTATTTTGTTTTAAATCTTTCGAATAGCTACTAATTGAAGAGTACTCTTGATCTGTTTTTAGTAATGATCTTGTCTGACCATCATAAATAGTCAAAGACCAATTATCTTTTGCAGGCACATTTGCTGGCAATGTTATTTTATATGTTTTCTCCCCAGTTAAAATATTACCTTCGTTATCTGTGTAGGCATAAGCATATTGAGAACCTTTACCTATGAATTTAAATGTCATAGCAGGACTAATACCCGTTGCATAGAAAAAGAATATACTTCTACTATCTAAGTTTCGTATATTATTGTTTATAAATTTATAGCCACCCATAAGTGGATTAAGCCATGAAGTTCTATCAGGATATATGCGAGATTTTTTATCTCTTGGATATGCAATCATTCCTCTTACAGTTGCAGCACCAATATCTGCTGCTTCTTTAAGAATTTTTCGCATTCTTTTATCAGGATTAAATGGTTCACCATGAACAATTCCTATTGCAGCCATTTGACCAAGCAACTCAGGGTTATAACTTGTTACAGGTTCTGCTTGAATAACTGCATTAATTTCGTCGTATATTCTAGCATCCATACTGCCAATAGTATCAATAGGATCTTTAGATATATTAACAAATTTCATTGCAGTAGGTTTTTGTCCTAAAGGATATATAAGAAAATTCTTTTTAATAGATTCTACAGCAGGTGCAGGATCTCCATCAACAGCAAAACCTCTGCCCATAAACCAGTTTCCGTATGTTTTTGTTTTTACGACATAATAGCCCTCAGGAATGCTACCTGTATAATCTGGAGGAAGAAGTAAATATTTACCACCCTTCCCTTTATCAGGGCCTAGGTTTCCAACGTCAGCAACATATTCAAAAAAGTGACTGTCGATAAAACCTAAATTATTTGTAGGTGTCTCTATAACCATTGCCTGATTACTAGATAATTCTAGCCATGCTGTAAAATATACAGATGTCGTGTTAGGGGTTAGAAATAAAGAATCCGCATTTATAAAATCTTCAGTGATAGCAACCACTTCGTTTGCATCGCCTAGACTTAAAATACCTTTACGCATTGCTGTCATAGAAGATAATTGAAGTCCATTTAAATAGACAGATACTGCTCTTTGAAGGTCTAGATGTTCAAAAAGTATTTCAGCACTTTCCTTATCTGTTACACCATCAAATAACTTAAACTCTCCAAAATGAGTGATGAGAAAATCAGGGGTGCTGATTCCTTCAGGCACTGCTGGGTCGATATTACTCTTTTGCGATTTACCACCACAAGCTACGAGTATAATACTTAAGACTACTAGAAATAGAAGACGTTTCATATTTTTATCCTTTAATTTATTTAGTTATTACTAATTTAATACAAAAGAGCATTTTGTAAAGATAATATATATAGCAATTATATAGCAATTATATTGAAATATTTAGAATTTCATATTATAATTATACAGTTAGATTAATAAAAAATTATGGAGTGATTATGGACGACTCTAAAAAAACAATAAAACATAGCTCGGCTGGCAATTTAATTTCCCTCACAATTGATAATTACTATAATATTAAAGACTTAAATATTGACGCTTCAATGATAGCGATTGATCAAAAAGAGCTTTTGGAAGAACTAATAGTATCTACCACAAATGAAGCAATAGATAAAATGCTTGATGCTAATGGCAAAGAAATGGATAAAGAAATAAAAGATGCTAAATTAGACATGAGTAGTTTAAACCAAGAAAATATTAGTAAGATGGCTAAAGACTTAAGTCAATTCACTTCTATTAAATATGAAGATGGCAAACCTGTTCTTAATGTCTCTTTAGATAACCTCACCCCTGAAATTTTACTAAAAATGTCTGGGCTTATGAAAAATGATAATGATAAAAAAGACTAAAATTTTACTATGATGCAAAGCTATGATAAATTAACAACGATAAGCTCGCTAGATAAGCTAACACATATAATTTCTAGGCTACCTTCTATCGGCGAAAAAACTGCCATGCGTTTGGCTATTTATTTATTTAATTGCGAAAGCGAATATTTAGAAGACTTTGCCGAGTCGTTAAACTCATTGCATGAAAATATTAAACTTTGTAAAAAATGCTTCTCTTTGAGTGAAACTGAAGTTTGCTCCATTTGCGAAAATGATAAAAGAGATAATTCTATAATATGTGTAATCGAGTCATTTCCAGATATGCTAGCCATCGAAAGAACAAAAGAATATAATGGCGTTTATCATGTTCTAGGAAATTTAATTGCACCGCTTAAGGGCATTGGAATATCTGACATAAAAATAAAAGAGCTTTTAGATAGAACAAAAAATGATGATATAAAAGAAATTATTTTAGCATTTTCAGCATCGCTTGAAGCAGATACTACAGCTGGTTTCATATATAAAAAGTTAATCGAAGAAAATTTCAAAGGAAAAATCACTAGAATAACTTATGGAATATCTTTAGGAAGTGATATCGAAAATGCTGACAGTCGATCACTCGGACGTAGTTTAATTGATAGGCTTGAAATAGAATAAAATTATTTAGTTGAAACCTCAAAGTTATTTTTATGATTTGAAATTAAAAAAACTTTACCTATCACATCATCAATTTTAATACTGCCAAAATGCCTGCTATCTTTACTCTCAAAGATATTATCACCCAAAACAAATAAAGAATTCTCCTCAACTTCATAAATATAATGTTCTCTCTGAAAAAGACCTTTAGCAAATATTAAAACTTTATTATTTATATAAAGTGAGCGGTTTTTTATCTCTATAATATCACCTTCTATGCCTATAACTCGCTTAACTAAATTAGAATTATTTTCACGACTTTTAAATACTATAATGTCCAACCTATTTATTTTATTCGACTTCACAACTAATATCTCATTGCCGTCCATCAATGTGGGTTCCATAGAATTATTTGAAACAATAAAAGTTTGAAAAAATATAACTCTTATAAGAAATGCCAAAAATATAGCTAAAATGGAAGCTGAAATTATTTGTATAAAATATTTAGTCTTTGTTTTGTTCATTATTATTATCGATACTTTGTTTTAAATAATATGCCCGCTCTAAAAAGGATTCATTATTTTTGTAAAATTCCACTTTCGACTTTTCATCTGAAAGTATTAAACGCATTTCATCTTTAGCCCTTTTCATAATTTCAGTATCTTTAATAACATTTCCAAGTTTAAATTCTGGTATTCCACTTTGACGTGTCCCCAAAAACTCGCCAGCTCCTCTAATTTCTAAATCACGTTCCGATATTTCAAAACCATCAGTGCTATTACATATTATATCAATTCTTGTTTTTATAATTTCATTCATCTCAGAATGTAAAGCTAAATAACAATAACCCGATTTTTCGCCACGACCAACCCTACCTCTAAGCTGATGTAATTGAGAAAGTCCAAAACGCTCAGCACCTTCAATAATAATTACTGTCGCATTAGAATTATCAATTCCTACTTCGATGACAGTTGTTGAAAATAATACTTTAATATTGCCTAAATTAAACTCATCCATTATATGTTCTTTTTCATAGTCTTTCATTTTACCATGAATCATCGCAATTTCAATATTATTAAAATAAGTATTTTTAGCTCTCTCAAACTCGCTTGAAAGAGTTATATAATTTTCTTTGTCTTCATCAACTTCGATTAACGGGAAGACGACATAGCCTTGTTCATTTTTTTCAATTCGACTTTTTAAGAATTTATAACAATGGTCTCTTTCATATTTTTCTTTATATTTAGTCAATACGGGTTTTCTATTTTTAGGCATTGTTTTAATAGTCGATAAATCAAACTCACCAAATAATGTGAATGCTAATGATTTTGGTATTGGCGTTGCTGTCATCAAAAGATAGTCGACATTAACACCCTTTAATAATAATTTATTCCTCTGTAAAACACCAAATTTATGCTCTTCATCAACTATCGCAAGCCCTAATGACTTAAACATAACCTCGTCATTTAATATCGAATGCGTGCCAATTAAAATATGGCTTCTACCCTCTCTAAGTCTTTTTAATATATATCCACGTTCGCTTACATTTTTTGATGCTGTAAGTAAATCAACTTTTATATCTTCAGAGTATCCAAAAGTTTTAAGTAATTTTTTTATTGTATTATAATGCTGAATCGCTAAAATCTCGGTGGGTGCTAAAAATGCCACTTGACAATTATTCTCACATGGAATTAAAGCTGCTAAAAATGCCACAATTGTTTTACCGCTACCAACATCACCTTGCAATAATCTAAACATTTGTTTTTCACTCATCAAATCATTTATTATTTCAGTTAGCGATGTTTCTTGATCGGCTGTAAGTGAATAAGGCAATTGCTTTATAGTATTGTCTAAAATATTTTTAGTTGCGTATCTTTTTATTTTTGTGAGAATATTTGGTCTGCTCTCACTCAAATGAATAAATTGAAAAGCTAAAAATTCTTCAAACACTATTGTATTATGCGCTTCTTTTAATGAGTCGAAACTTTTTGGAAAATGCATTTCAGTTACAGCATTTGTGAAAGTTGTCATTCTATATTTTTTAATTATTGAACTTGGTATATTATATGCACTCGTTGCTTGAAAATTTGTAATTTCTATTTCTATTAAACCTCTAAGTTTTTTTTGCGAAAGCCCTTCAGTTAATGGATAAATCGATACAATTTTTCCAAATGTAATAGGATTTTTACTTGGTCGCTCAATATCTTGTAAACGGCATTGAATTTTACCATTATAGCCCCTAACGAATTTGCCTGTAACATAAATTTTATCGCCGACTTCTAAATTAAATGGTAATTTGCCAGCATAAAATACTATTTCAAAAAGAGAAGTTCCATCGGTTAAAACCAAAACAGGTTTTCTTTTGTACTGCATGGATACACTAGTAATATTTACAACTTCAGCAAGTATTACAGAATTTGCATCTTTGACATTTAAGGCTTCACCCAATTTTATAATTTGACTTCTATCTTCATAAGTTCGTGGAAAAAATGTAATTAAGTCAAAAATCGTGTATATACACTTTTTGGTTAGCACATCGGCGAGTTTAGGCCCCACGCCTTTTGTATATTTAATTGAAGTGTTGAATATATTTTGTTTTTTCATATTGTTTTAATAACTGATAATATACTCAATAAATGCTAAAATGTAAAGTATTAGTAAAAAATTAAACTTTAAATAAAATATATTCATTATTTTCTATTAAACGCTTGACAAAAATGAATATATATATTACAATCACCTCATAAGAGAAAAAAGACGGGATGTAGCGCAATTGGTTAGCGTACCTGCTTTGGGAGCAGGGGGTTCCGAGTTCGAGTCTCGGCATCCCGACATTGATAGGAATCACTTTAAATGCGCTAGTAGCTCAATTGGATAGAGCAACAGCTTTCTAAGCTGTGGGTTGCAGGTTCGATTCCTGCCTGGCGTACTTTGTTATATGGCGAATATAGCTCAGTTGGTTAGAGCTCTAGATTGTGATTCTAGATGTCGCGGGTTCAAGTCCCGTTATTCGCCCATTAATCATCATCTTAAAAAACAAAACCAAATTAAAATCATTATGCGTTTGTGGCTCAATTGGATAGAGCAACGGATTTCGGTTCCGTAGGTTGGAGGTTCGAGTCCTCTCAGACGCACTTTATTATATATCAAACTTCTAATTCAAAATTACCACTACTCTATTCTCTCTATTTAGAGAATTTTTTTTGTATTATTTACATTTAATTGTTATATTATATAATGAATTATATATTGAAAAAAAGGAG
>CAMQVF010000070.1 GCA_947038115.1 uncultured Spirochaetia bacterium | reverse complement strand
ACGGGATTTCATGTGAGATTTAGCTCTTTAAATACGGGATTTCATGTGAGATTTATATTACAACATCAAGAACGTCCTAATATATTCCTATTATTCCTAGGAATATATTTAAAGACTATTCTATAATATTATCAATAAAATCCTTCCAACACTTTGTAGATATAAGAATGTTTTTCTACAATACAATACAATAAAGTGCTTAAAACATGCTCTACGCTTCAAAGAGGCCTATTGTATAAGATTCAAATATTGTTCAACTATCTTATTATACCATTATCAAGCATATATTTATAAATTATTTGTTTTAAACCACTAGAAAAATTATTAACCCCTTGTTTTTTTAATGCTCTTTTTAATAATTCTACATCTTTTTTTTTAATTCTAACACTAAAGACTTGACTGGAATTATCTAATTTATTATTTATTTTATCTATTTCTTTTATTTCTAAATATTTTTTACTTTGTAAAGTATCAATATTTGATATATTTTCAGTACTATTCATTAAATTTTGTAAATTTTTATTAATTTCTTTATTTACAGCCATTTATAAAATAACCTCACAAATCTTATCAAATTGAGTAGCGACATCATCAATATCAATAGTTGCTTTATAAAGACTTGAATTATCTATAAAAGCTTGTCTACTTGGAATACGTATATCTGTATAATTTTTGATATTATCTAATATAGGATTAAGACTTTCAAAGTATTTTCGATTTTTTACAAAATTATTTAATACTATTTTATAATCTAATTTATGATTTATCTCTTGAACTTGTTTTATTACATTTATTATTTCATTTAAGCCACTCACTGAAAAAAAATCACTATTAATAATAATTAAGACTATATCACTTATACAAAATGCATTTATATTTAAAATATTAAAACTTGGACTTGTATCTATAAGTAAATAATCATAATCATTAAAGTTTTTTATTTTAGGTAAAAGATCATTTTTTAGATAAAGATTTCTATCTATCATATTATTTATCTCATTTTCTAAAATATTAAATTCTTTAGAACTTGGAAGTATGTCTATATATTTATTAATATGTTTGATCTCACAATTCTTAAACGAATCAATACTAATTGGATTTACTTTGCTAATTAAAGATAAATTAGACTGAGTATCTAAATCTAATAAACAGACTTTTTTTTCTTTAAGTGCTAAGCTAAATGCTAAATTATATGCTGTCGTTGTTTTTCCTGTACCACCTTTTCTATTTGCAATAGTGATTACTTTCATATATTCAATATCCTTTATTGTAGTATAGTGTAGTAGATTGTCTTATTAAATACTACACTGTAGTATAATGTAGTATTAAAAAATGTCAAATATTTAATACTACATGAAAATAAAGAGATTTTTTTTATAGTTTAATGTATAATAAAAAATATAAAATTAAGGAAAAAGAATATGCCATTTAACTTTACAAAATTAGAAATTGAAGGCTTATATATAATAGAGCCAAAAGTCTTTGGTGATACTAGGGGATATTTTTATGAAAGTTATAATAAAACAGATTTTTATAATGCTGGTATTGATATTCAGTTTATACAAGATAATCAATCATTTTCTTCAAAAGGCGTTTTACGTGGATTGCATTTCCAAAAGAAGTATGCTCAAGATAAATTAGTGCGTGTTATAAGTGGAGAAGTTTATGATGTTGCCGTAGATATCAGAAATGATAGTCCTACATTTGGAAAACATTATGGTCTTATTTTATCAGCAGAAAATAACAAACAATTTTTCATTCCAAAAGGCTTTGCGCATGGATTTTGTGTATTAAGCGAAACAGCTATTTTTTCTTATAAATGTTCGGATTCTTATCACCCAGAAGAAGAAGATGGTATTATTTATAATGATACTACTTTTAATATTAATTGGCATCTTGAAAAGAATAAATATAATGTATCTGAAAAAGACTTAAAGCTTTCTGAATTTAATCTAAATAATAAATATTACTCAATGCAAGGAGAGTGGTTATGATTTGGGTTATAGGCTCTAATGGTATGCTTGCTCGTGATATTATTTTAATGCTTAAAAAGAAAGATCTTAAATATATAGCAACTGGCGCAGAAATAGATATTACATCGCTTGAAAGCTTAAAAGAAGAAGCTGTGAAAATAAAACCGAGTTATATTATAAACTGTGCGGCATATACAAAAGTGGATATGGCAGAAGATGAGTCAGATTTAGCACATAAAGTAAATGCTGAAGGGGTGGCAAATATTGCGGTTATCGCTAAAGATTATAATGCAAAATTAATACATTTTTCTACTGATTATGTTTTTGATGGATTAAGTCAAAACCCATATAGAGAAGATGATAAAACTAATCCTCTTAGTATTTATGGAAAAACAAAGCTTGAAGGAGAAAAACACGCCTTGAGAATTGATAATTCTTTAGTGCTAAGAGTATCATGGCTTTATGGTATAAATGGAGCTAATTTTGTTTATACTATGCTAAGACTTATGAATGAAAAAGATAGCATAAAAGTGGTTTCAGACCAATACGGAAGTCCAACAAATACTATTGATATCGCTAATATTGTAATAGATATTATAAAGAATAATAGCAATATTTCAGGCTTGTATCACTATACAAACGATGGCGCTATAAGTTGGTATGATTTTGCTCTGGAGATATACAAAAAAGGTATAGAATATAAACAAATAAATAGTGAGTGTATTATAAATCCATGCGTTACAAGGGAATATCCAACAAAAGCTATTCGGCCAAAGTATTCACTTATGTCTAAAGAGCATATAAAAAGAGATTTATCGATAGAGCTTGTAAATTGGAAAACAAGCTTAGATATTTTTTTTCATACGCTAATTAATAAATAAAATATTATAAATTCACATATTATCTTTAAATGTATGCCTTTTATTTAATAATTGTAAATGCATAAAAATTAGATTACGAAACTATAAAATCAATAAATTTATTATTGATTTTATAGTTTTATTATATTATACTTACATGTGTAGGACTTATTTTTAATTTTTTGGAGTAAATAATGAAAGGAATTATATTAGCAGGGGGAACAGCATCACGTCTATTTCCTGTAACAATTTCAGTGTCTAAGCAATTACTTCCGGTATATGATAAACCGATGATATACTATCCGCTTTCTATTTTGATGTTATCTAAAATACGCGAAGTTTTAATTATAACGACCCCAAGAGATTTGTCACAATTTCAATGCCTTCTTGGTGATGGCAGTAAACTTGGTATGAGTATAAGTTATAAAGTACAAGAGAACCCAAATGGGCTGGCTGAAGCTTTTATACTTGGAGAGGAGTTTATCGGAAAAGATTCATGCTCTTTGATACTTGGTGATAACATATTCTTTGGTCAGAATTTTTCATCGATATTAGCAAATGCCTTAAAAATACAAACAGGTGCTTTGATATTTGGCTATTATGTAGCAAATCCACGCGAGTACGGCGTAGTAGAATTTGATGAAAATAATAACGTACTATCACTAGAAGAAAAACCTGAGAAACCAAAAAGTAAATATGCAATACCTGGTCTATACTTTTATGATAATACAGTCGTTGATAGAGTGAAGCAACAAAAGCCTTCAGCACGTGGAGAATTAGAGATAACTGATTTAAATAGATCATATCTTCTCGATGGCAGTTTAAAGGTAGAAACACTTGGACGTGGTTTCGCTTGGCTAGATACGGGGTCACCTGATGGCTTAATGGAAGCTTCTGAATATGTTAAAACTATACAAACTAGACAAAATCACTATATAGCATGTATTGAAGAGATAGCGGCTAAAAATAATTGGATAACAAAAGATGAACTTATAGCAATAGGCAAGTCATATAAAACTAAATATGGTGAATATTTAATCAGTATTGTTGAAGAGGTTTTTTAATGAAATATTTAATTACTGGTGGTGCTGGTTTTATCGGGAGCAATTTTGTAAAATATGTTCTTTCAAGCAATGAGAATATAGAAATAGTTGTTGTTGACAGCCTTACATATGCGGGCAATTTGCAAACTATAGAAAATGAATTAGATAAAATCACATTTATTAAATGTTCTATTTGCGATAGAGATGCTATTAAAAATATATTTAACGAACATGAAATAGATATTGTTATCAACTTTGCGGCAGAAAGCCATGTAGATAGATCAATAGAAAATCCACAGGTGTTTCTTGAGACAAATATATTAGGAACTCAAGTGTTACTTGAATCGGCTAAATCTGCTTGGCAGGTAAATACAGATGAAAAAGGCTATCCAATATATAAAGAAGGTAAGAAATTTTTACATGTATCAACAGATGAAGTCTATGGATCACTTAAAACTGATTATATAGACGGTAAGAATTTTGAACTTGATGAAGCATTAAAAAATATTGTTAAAAATAGAACTGATAATGTTATTGTTTATGGGGATGACTTTTTTAGAGAGAACACCCCGATATCTCCACGTTCTCCATATTCTGCTTCAAAAGCTTCAAGTGATATGATTGTTATGGCCTATGGTGATACATATAAACTTCCATTTAATATAACAAGATGTTCAAATAATTATGGGGCTTATCATTTTCCTGAAAAACTTATACCATTAACTATAAAAAATATTATAGAAGGGCGTGATATTCCTGTATATGGTAAAGGAGATAACGTACGTGATTGGCTTTTTGTAGAAGATCATTGTAAAGCAATTTTTCTTGTCGCTAAGAATGGACTGAATGGGGAAGTCTATAATGTTGGCGGATTAAATGAGGCTAAGAATATAGACATTGTTAAACTTATTATAAAACATCTGGCTTTGTTTATTACTAAAAATGAAAAGTATCAAAAACTTATAAAACATTCTCGTAAAATAGATGAATCATTAATTGTATTTGTAAAGGATAGACTCGGGCATGACGCACGATACGCAATAGACCCTACTAAAATATCCACTAAACTGGGATGGTATCCTGAAACGACCTTTGAAGAAGGAATAAAAAAAACTGTGTTATGGAATCTTGACAATCAAGATTGGGTTGAAGATGTTGTTTCTGGGGACTATACAATGTTTTATGACAAATATTATAATAAAAGATAGTTATTAATTCTTTAATGGAATAAATATAGTTTATAATTAGTAAATTAGGAGTTTGTGTTTTGACAGATAATAATAAAAATTGCTTTTATAACTCGAGATTTTTAGATAAGAGTATAGTTGTTTCTTCTTTTGAAGGAAATCAGAATCTTTCTTCAGTCAATCTAAATATAGCTATACATGCGCATGTTTTTTATATTGAAATGCTTGGTGAGATAATAAATCATCTAAAAGACTGTCCCTATAGTTTTGATCTACTTATATCTGTTTGTAGTGCTAAAAATCAAAACATCTGTAAAAAAATGATTACAAAAATAATCTTACCTAATCTTGGAAATATTATTATAAAAGTTGTAGAAAATAGAGGTAGAGATGTTGCTCCTTGGGTTATTGCATTTGGAAAAGAGCAAGCACAGTATGATTTGGTTTGTCATATTCATACTAAGTATTCTCCAAAGACAGTATCAATAGGGGATGATTGGCGAAAACATTTATATAATAATCTTATATCTTCTGAAGCAATAAGTAATATAGTATTATATTTTAAGAATAATGAAAAGCTTGGTCTTATGTTTCCACCTTTATTTCCAGCCTTATTTCAAGATATTATTAAGATAAATAATAGCTTTTTAAGTAATATAGACAAGAAAAGTCTAAAAGACTTGCTTCACATGTTAAATATCAAACAAGAACCTACTTTAACTAATACTTTTTTTTCAGCAGGAACAATGTTTTGGTATAGACCTAAAGCATTGAAATCATTATTTGACTTGAAGTTGAAATTGGATGAGTTCCCAAAGGAACCCATTTCTGTGACAGCTACAATTGCTCATGCCGTAGAAAGAGTTCCTGTATTTATTGTTGAAAATGAGAAATATGAAATTTTATCTTACATAAATAAAAGTGAATTAATTTTATCATATTTCAAAAACAACTATGAAAACAACTATGAAAACAACTATGAAAACAACTATGAAAACAATCCATTGAAAATAAATTGGCTACCAACAATATTTGGAATATCTAATAATAAAAATACACTTAGAGTTACAATATTATTTATCAAAATTACAATAAAAATGACTGAAGAAAAAATTAATAAAATAGCTCGGTGGATTCCTATTAGAAAGTGGCGGGATGAATTTCGAGCAAAGTTTTATAGTTAAAAGGATTTATACAAATGAAAAGACTTGTAATATTTGCTGGATACGATAAAGATAATATTATAGACGATTACGTTTTATATTATCTGAAAGAATTACAAAAAGTTTGTGATATTATATATGTAATAGACAATGATTTATCTTTGAAAGAAATAGAGAAAGCAAAGCCATATTGCAAGCATATTATAGCTAAAAGACATGGAGAATATGATTTTGGTTCTTATAAGAGGGGTTATATTTATGCTTTAGATAATAATTTATTCGAAGAATATGACTATTTAGTGCTTTGTAATGATTCCGTGTACGGTCCATTCAATCCTCTTAAGGAAATATTCAATGATATGGAAACTAGGAATACAGATGTTTGGGGAATGTATCTCTGTGGGGATAGTCTAATTTCTGGGTATTTTTCCCTTCATTTACAAAGTTATTTTGTAGCAATAAAAAAAGATGTATTTACTTCTCATTGGTATAAGGATTTTATTTACTCTATACAAAAAGAAGAAAATAAAGTGAATATAATAACTAAATATGAAATAGGCATGAGTGAATTATTTACTAAACATAAACTTAGTTTTGCTTCTTTGGAAAAAGATACAAAGGATGTGCATAATAGATCTCATGCAGCTCCAGGTAAACTTTTAAAAAATGAGTTTCCTCTTTTGAAAATAGGAGCTATAAGATATAACAAACACATTAGTTTTAATATACATTTATTGACTGATATTATTAATAATATAAAAAATAAATATGATATTGATCTTATTATTAATCATTTAAATAGAGTTGGTAGTAAAGAAGATATCGATAATATATTTCCTGCAAAAAGTAATATTAATTATTATTTTATTAGTAAAAAATTATTTCATATTTTTAATCAAACATCATGGGCTGGTAAAAGACAATTAGTTATCAAAATATTTAATTATATTAAATTTACAATTAATATTAAGAGAAAGAATTCACAACATAATCATAACGATTTTTCTTTTATTAGAGATATAGCTAATGGCAATTTAAAACTAAAACTATAAATATATTTATATAGTTTATTATATTAGAAACAGTGGGGTATATTTTTTTGTGATAATCTTTTTTAAGAGTTTTTTTATTTTTTCGATAAGAGCGAATTTTGAGATTACACGTGATATTATTAATCTTAATATTAAGGTTTTCTATTTTATTTCAATTACTTTTATATTAAAAAATATGGGTTCAAAATATCAATTGTCAAATAAAATACTATCTGTAACTGCAGAATATCTTATATCTAGGAATGTATGCCGTGTAACTTTTAAGTTTTTTAATTCTATAAGTCTCGCTTTTATTATTCCATACGTATCTGGTCTAAACGCGGTACTAGAGGAGAGTATTAAAGCTAGATATACTTGTAATATAAAAAAATTATTTTGTTTTCAAAATTCTAACAATATAACAACTCATTTACCAAAAATTGAAAAACCTATAGATATTATTATACCAGTTTATAATGGCTTTAAATATTTGGAAGCACTTTTTTCTTCCATATTTGAAAATACGGATATACTATATAGGCTGATAATTATAGACGATAAAAGTCCAGATGAGACTATTATTCCTTATTTAAGAAATATAGCCCAAACAAAAAATCCACTTTGTAAAGATATAATTTTGCTTGAGAACAAAGAAAACCTAGGTTTTACAAAATCTGTAAATAAAGCTATGGATCTTGTTGAAAATCATTTTGTTCTTCTTAATACAGATACAGAAGTTCCGAGAAAATGGCTTAGCAGATTAATTAAACCATTTTACACCTCGGATAGAAAAATTGCTTCTATAACACCTTTTTCAAATTCAGCAGTGCACTTTAGTTATCCGAGAGTAATTGTTGATAATGATATATTAGAAAATTTCAATTTACATGATATAGATGAAGCATTCTCTAAAATAAATGATTTTATAAATTATGAATCGACATTTCCTACTGGAGTAGGTTTTTGTATGGCTATGAACTATAATTGTTTTAAAGATATTGGTAATTTTAATGATGAAATATTTCAAAGAGGATATGGCGAGGAAAATGACTGGTGCTATAGGGCTATAAACGCTGGGTATGAAAATATAGCTTGCCCTAATTTATTTGTGTATCATAAGCATGGAGGTAGTTTTAGTACGGAAGAAAAAAAGCAACTTAGTGATAGCCATGCTAAAATTTTAGGTCAAATGTATCCGAAACAGATAGATTGTGTAGGCTTAAGAGATAGTGAAAATGTTTTTAAAGTTTATAGACTTTTGGC
>CAMQVF010000069.1 GCA_947038115.1 uncultured Spirochaetia bacterium | reverse complement strand
TCATCATGCATTTGTCCGACTTTGTTTCAATATATCGTAGAAGTTGTGAAAACGACTTTGTATAGTCGAACACACCTACAAGAATTCCTTTGTTATTAACTATAGGTATAGTTTTAATATTATTCGAAAATATGGTTTCAATAACTTGTTTTAGACTTTCTGTTTCTAATACAGTTATAATATTATACTTCATAAAATTTTCTACTAAATTGTCGTTCATAAATCAGTTAGATTTTTAATCTCTCCTCTAATTAATACTATATATATTATAGTAGAAAAACTCTAGTTTGTAAATAACTATATTCAGAAATAGATAATTTTTTAATAATTATTTTGTTAATATGAGTATTAAAATAGTTATTCTTAAAAAATTAGATTTTTAGGTAATATATTTTCTGGTAGAATTAATTTTCTTTTTTAATTTCAGCTTCACTCTTTCGTAAATAAGATGGCTTTAGAGTGAAAAGATCATCAAGATCATTGTTATTATATCTTTCTATTGCCAAACTTAAAGTGTTTTTAGCATGTATTATATTGTCATTATATTTTATTTCATAGTCATTGTCAGATATAAAATTATCAATAACTTCTTTGTTTTTAGTGTATCCATCGCCAGTGATTGATATAGTGTTTTGTGTGCTATAATTTTTTATAATATCGAGAACGCTTTCAACTGTCATATCTTTTTCATCAACTATGCATTCATCATTACTATAAATACTAGTGAAAACACTGTCTTTTCTAGCACCAATCATAGCTATTTTAAGATCTACATCATTTTCAATATTTTTGTATAAGCTCTTAAGGCTTGATATTCCTATTACAGGGATATTCTTAGCATAACATATAGCCTTGATGGTAGAAAACGCTATACGTAGCGCTGTGAAAGAACCAGGGCCTATACCTATGGCAATGAAGTCCATATCGTCTATTGTGAAATCTTTATCAGCTAAAAATATTTCTAATTGAGGTAATAGTTCTATATTATGATTTTTAATATTCTCTAAATTTACTTCGTGGATAATACCTTTATTAGTTACTGAAATAGAAAAACTAGATGATACTGTGTCGAATGCTAAAGCTATCATGATAATATATCTACCACTAATCCTTTTATTTTTATAACTCTATTAACTATTGCTAAATGGTTTTTATGCTCGCTCATAATAAGTTTGTAAAGCGAATTAAGCTCTTCATTTATAACTTGAACAATATTATATTCTTTATTACTAAAAGAAAACCCCACAGTACGCAGTCGATATGCTTCTTTTGATACTTTTTCTGTAAGCGTTTTAATTAAATCACGAAAATAGTTAAACTCTTCAATAGATGGATTTTGTTCAAGTATCGCACCTGTCTCATCAATTTCTCTTTTAAGCTCTTCTAAATCGGTTTTTGAATTATGACTTACTTGCTTTTCTTCTTCAATCATCATAGAAAATAATTCTGGCTTATCTGAAGAATTTAATTTCGATTTTCTAAACCCTCGTTTATTTTCAAGTTCTCTAAGTCTTGTATCTTCTATTCTCACATTCAACCCTTAATTTAAATTTAATTCATGTTTACATAATATTAAACTAATTTATAAAAAAATCAACAAAAAATAAGTGGAAAATTTATAATAAAAATGACTACAAGTCAATATTTTTTAAAGATTATTTGAAAAGTGAAATACTTGCATTAATTATTTATTTATATAAGATTGTTTGATTATTATGTTCTGTTTTATAGAGGTGTTTAAATGAAGGATTTGTTATTAGAAAAGTATAATTTTATTAAAGAAGATATTGAGAATATAAAAAAAGAATATTCTATCGATTACAATATTGATATTGTCGCTGTAACTAAATATGCAAGTGATGAAGCAATAGCAGACTTTTTATCATTAGGGCTTAATATTCCATGTGCCGAGAGTAGGGGGCAAGTTTTACGTGATAAATATAAACAGTATAATTATGATAATTGGCATTTTATAGGTCGTATACAAAAAAATAAAATAAAGTATATTGTTGAGTATAGTAAATTAATTCAGAGTGTAGATAGTTTTGAAATTGCTTTTTTAATTAATGAGTATGCTTGTAAGATAGGTAAAAAGCAAGATATTTTACTTCAGTTTAATATTAGTAACGAAGAGAATAAGTCAGGTTTTTTAGTTAAAACTTATCAAAAAGATTTTGAAAGTATTTTAACGCTATCGAATATCAATGTTTTGGGGGTGATGGGTATGTCTAGTTTTACTTCTGATGAACATTTGGTGAATAATGAGTTTGAGTACTTATATAAAGTTTACTCAAGCATGAAATCGAATTATAGTATTGAAAACTTTGACATAGTTTCTATGGGCATGAGTTCCGACTATAAAATAGCTATAAAACAGAATGCTAATATGGTGAGAATTGGTAGTAATATTTTTGATTCTTAAATAATTTATAAGGTGGCATTTATGAAGATTAATTTTGATAGATATGTAGAAATAACATTAAAAGATATTGAAATTAATAGAGAAGTGATATCAAGATCATCTATTAATATCTTAATAAAAGCTATAAACAAAATTAATATTTTTTTAGACCATAGTAAGGTTGATTTACTCTTTGATAAAGATTGGTTGAGTGAAAACAAACTATTTAATTCTGCCGAATTTTTTATTCTTAAATCGAATCAAAAAAAACTTATGAGTAAAGAATCTCAACCTGCAGAAAGTATAGACTATAATATACCAGAGATAAGAGATTTTTTTGCATTCTTCCCAAGCTGTGAGGCTTCGATAGTAGATGTAAAGGCAACTGAGCTAAGAATATTACATAATGTAGCGACTATGAGTGCAAGTGAACGTATAGAAAAAATGCGTGCTATTCTTAAAAATACTAAAAAAATGGCTATGGCTGATAAAATTACTAAAGAAATGGCTGATAAAATAGGAACTATTCTAACCGAATTGTGTTTTATATCAAGACTTGAAATGTTTACATATATCGAAAATCTTAGAAAAAATGAAAAGATTAATATTGATACAGAGACTGAGGCTTCTAATCCTTCAGGGCTTATAAATATGAAAACAATATCTTATGATATTATTCATGTTATTGTTAAGATTTTAGGCAAAGAAAGAGAGGAGCATGACATATTTGATTTTAATATACATTTTTCAGATAAAAGTCTTATAGCTCATAGTAACAGGGTGTTTTTGAATTTTGTAGATTTTCTTTATTATTATAATAATGAGTTTAATAATAAAGCATTAAGTGCAAGAGTACGAATTGAGTTTCAAGATAAATTTTTACATTACTACAAGAAAATTTTTGAAAAGTTTTCTCCTAAGCGAGCAAATATAACATCAATACAAGAAGCTACAAAAATGGGGCTTAGAGCTTTATCTTTTGAAGAGATTTGTGATTATGGTCGCTCTGCATTTTGGCATGACTTAGCAAAATTGTATAATGTGGACTATCTAGCTCCCGAGGGTAGTGAGCAGCAAGAATTGGCTAAGAGACATGTATTTAATGGATATTACTTATCTAGATATACAGGAAAACCAACGTTAAATGCTATTATGATATTAGGTTTACATCATGAGTATTATGGACATGGCTATGGAGTATTCTCTAAAATGTATGCAAAGAAAAAGTCAATGGACCCTAATTTTGATATACCTTATATAATGACCTATGATTCTAAGGACATGGAGCAACTTTCTAGCGTCGCATTTTTTCCTGCAAAGATATTAGAAATTATAGACGTGTATGATGTTTTATTATTTCCTTCGAAAGGCATTGACCGAAAGCCTATGACTCCTAATGAAGCCATATCATATATGCGTGACATTATGATTGAAGAGACCTTAAAACTTGATCCTATTATTTTTAACTTCTTTGTTTCTTTTCTTAAAAATGTAAAAGGTGGAAGTCCAGATTTAGTTGAGATATAAAATTAATTAATATTTTCAAGTATTTCGATTATAGTCTCATGTCCTTGAAAGTTTGCCAAATCTAATGGTAATAAATCATTTGTATCTTTTATGCTTTTGTCGGCATTATGCTCGAGTAATACATTTAAAGCGTCTTCATTGCCATAATAAGAAGCCCAGTGTAGGGCTGTTCTACCAATATTATCTTTAGCGTCAACATCAGCATCATTATATATTATACTTTCTATAACATCTTTGTCGCCATAAAAAACTGCATACATAAGGGTAGTTTTACCGTCCTCATCTTTTAAGTTTATATAATTTCGTATATTATCTCTTTTTATTAGTTCAAAAATTTCTTTATCTACTTCATTTTTAGGGCTTTCAGATGATAACATAGTCATAAGAGTTCTAACTTCAGAAGCCCCGTCAACATTTTCACTATAAGTTTCTTCTTTATCTTTTTTTTTATCACCATAGGAAGACAGTAAAATAATAGGCGAGACTATTAATATCGAAAACATTAATAGTATAAGTAAATAGTGGTTTTTAGATTTTATTTTCATAGTTTAATACTCTTTATAAAACATATTTTTTAATTCACAACCCATTTATTGTTCTCATAAGTCATTGTAAAAACTTGATTTAATTTTGTTTTACTTCCAATAAGTCTGTCATAAATACTCGACTCAACATCAATATAAACCTTGCTACCTTCAAACCATATATTATTGACTTTACTAACCTCCGCTTCAAACTCAAAATCAAGTGACGGCTCTGAAAGAACATATTCTTCGACATTTTTGATACCTCTTTCACGAGCAAGTATCGCCTTGTAATTTTCCGAATAAAATTGCTCATAAGCAGTCGAAACGCCTTGAGCATCATATGGTAGCGACAAAAACTCAACAAGAGAGCTTAACGCAACTTCCTTCATCTCTTCTTCATTATATGAAATTTTTTCTTTTATTACAATATTTTGATCATCATCTTTTGAAAGTTTTATTGTAATTTTGGAGCTATTTTCTTTTTCAACGATGACTTCTTCTTTTTTACATGAAAAATTTAATAATACAAAAAGGCTTAAAAATATTAAAGCATAAGCATTTCTCATAATTATAGCCCCTCGAATAGAGACTGTCTGCTGTTGTCTATGCTATTTGTAGTGGCACTTTCATTTGTATCGATGGCACTTTTGTTGAAATATTTCACTGTAGAGCTTCTATCAACAGTAAGAAGTACATTTTGATTTTCCCATGACACGGCAGATGCATCGATAAAATTACCTTCGCCATATTTTTTATTTAGAAAATTTAATATCTCGATAAAGTCTAATTGTCTTGGTTGAAATCTTATTATTATCGAGTAGAGTGAATCATCTTTAAACAAGAAGTATCCACTTTTGAAGAATTTATTTTCCGCCAAGTTTAAAAAGTTATCGATATTTTCACCTTGAATATCACTATCATTATTATAAGAATAAGTTTTTGGTAGCGTCATTAATGAGTCACCATTTATTGCTTTTATTACATCCGATTTCGACATGCCTAAATTAATATTTCGATATCCTGTAATCGCAATATCTGAAACTTTTGGCTCTCTTTGCGATTGTGAAAATAGAAAAGATGATGCGAGTAGTATAATTATAAAGATGAGTAATTTTTTTTCTTTCATTAAAGTGTAGACCTATTTTTAAAATATAATATAATGCTTAATGTAATTATCGTAATTTTATCGTTTTATGATAATTATTTTATAATAAAGGATTAAATTATGAGAGTAACAATTATTTCTGGGCATTATGGTAGTGGTAAAACTACTTTTTCGATAAATTATGGTATTTATTTGAGTAAGACAACAAATAGTCATATATATTTGGCCGATTTAGATGTGGTGAATCCATATTTTAGATCACGTGAACATAAAGAAGAATTGAAAAATTATAATATCGATTTACTTGGAACATATATTTACACCAAAGGTTCCGATTTACCCGCTGTATCTGGAGATGTATTATCAATTTTTGCGAGTAAAAATAGTTTAGGAATAATCGACTTGGGTGGAAATGCCGTAGGTGCTATGTCTTTTGGAAATTTTAAAGACCATGTTGATAAGTCTGAAACCGATTTATTCTTTGTGCTTAATGCGAGTAGACTAGAGACTTCAACTTTAAATGGAGTCTTGGAACATATGACTAAAATTGAACACACAGTTGATATGAAAATTACAGGCATAATTCATAATACTCACTTTATGGAACATACAACTTATGACGACATAATAGAGGGTGAGAAACTAGCCAAAGAAGTATCAGAGGCTAGAAATCTTCCTGTAATATATTCATGTGTTGAGCGAAGAATATATAATGAAAATGACAATTCAAAATTAAATTATAAACCTTTTATTTTAGACTTCGACATAAAATCGCAAGGGATATAATTAACTACTTCACCTGATACATATCTTTTGGTATATATTTATCAATGGCTACAGTCGCTCTTAAAGGGCGTCTGGCTTGCATAGCCATTAAATTGTATGAAGCTATTCCAATGTTTTGGTCTTCAATATTTACAACTCTATCAAACATACGGTCTAAATATATATTAGATGTTCTCACTTGGTCGAAGTATTCGGCGGCTAATACAAAATATTTAAACGCTTCTTGTTCATCTCGAACATCGCCACTTTTTGAATAATTATAAGCATATGCCACACCCATATTATTATATAAAGCTGCCATATAAGCTATAATATAAAAGTCTTTGTCGGTTCTCATTTTCATATTTCCCAACTTCATTCTTTCATCAACTATAGTTTCTAATGCATTTTTATAAAATCCATTAGCTAGATTTTCTCTGTCCATATGCAGTAGTGAATTACCCAAAGCATAAGATACAATTGTATTAGTGCTTTCTGTTGCAAATAAAGAGTAAAATCCATTAAATGCACTATCATATTCAGCATCTAAATAATGAATCCATGACACATTATAAATTAACTGCGTAGTTCTAAGGTCGGGTGGAGTGCTCGCCATAGCTAAAAGATAATGCTCTTTGGCTTTTGCATAATTATTATCTTGATAGAAATAAATATTTCCAATGTTATAATTCGCATCAGCATAGGTAGCATTAATATCTAAGGCTCTTTTAAATTCAGCAATAGCACTTCCATATTGTTTAGTGTTATAGTAAATTTGGCCAAGCATATTATATACAAGTTCTTTACCGTCTAAAAATGGATTTTCATCGTAAATAGGCAATGTGTACTCTAAAAGAATATTTTTCGCCATATTATAATTTTGAACCATCATATAGTAATTAGCATATCCTAAAAGAGATGCCGTATTTTTTGGGTATTTCTTTAATATTTTTTCGAATAGTGCTCGAGCTTCAAAATATTTTTCATTGGCTAAATAGTAAGATGCAAGTTCAGGATAAACGACATCATCAAAATACCCGGGCTCAATTATATTAATTCTTTTTTCAAGAATCATAACTTTGTCATATTCGTTTTGGTATATTCTTACAAGCATACCCATTTTTCTAGCTAAAAGACTTTCTCCATTCATTTGAACAAGCTTCGCATAATTAGCATAGGCAAGGTCAAAATATTCAGGTTCAAATAAAGTTCTAGCACGGCTTATAAATAGTAAACCTTTTTCATCTATTACTTTTTCAATTTGTTCTTGCTCACGTAGAGTTTCAAGCATGTCATTATAGAGCGACTCGCCACTTGTATAGTCGGCAGGTGATATTTCTTTCTCACCTTTTGTTCGATAATAATAACCAAATGTAATTTTAGTTTTAAAATCGGAAGGGTTAATTTTTAATGCCCCTTCAATTTTATCATAAGCATTATTAAATACTTCTCTGTTTATATAGGCACGTGCATATTTATTATACCATTTTAATTGTTTAGGTTTTAATTTATCCCCTTTGCTAAAATTAACTTCAGCATCAGCATAGCTACCTTTATTTAATTCTTTATAACCACGTTCAAAATACATATTAGACATTAAAGGTTTATATAAGAATTGATGAGATATAACAAATAATACAACACAAATTACAGCAATAATAGCAGCAACATTTATGACAGAACCATATTCTTTAAGCCCACGTGGAATAGGAATAAGGTTTGTAAGCTTTTTTCTATCAGTTTCTTTCGAACTAACGAAAGATGCACGTTTAAGAATTAATGCAATATCATCAGGCTTTTTATTCTCAGCTAGCGCTTTTAGAAGATTTTCCATATCTTTTTGCTCTAGTTTTTCATTAAGAATGGCGTCTAATACATTAAATTTAAGCAACGGCGGTAATTCTTCTATATATTCAAGAATACCGTCTTGGTCTAAATTAGATGAAATGCTATTATACTTTGAGTCCGCTAACTTATCAGCAATAGAAGGCGGAGGTAATAATTTATTTTCACCATCTTCTGATATATCATCTTCTAAATCTAATTCAGAATCAAAAGTGTCGTTATCATTATTATTTTCTGCTTTTTTAGGCTCAGCAATAACAGGCTGCTCATCATCTAAGTCAGACAAGAAGTCATCCAAGTCGAGACCTTCATCTTCTTGATTATTTATTAGAGGTTCATCAATTGTAGGTTCTTCTATAACTTGGTTTTCATCTTGAGCATTATTGTCATTGTCGATTTTAGGCTCATCATCTAAGTCCGACAAGAAG
>CAMQVF010000068.1 GCA_947038115.1 uncultured Spirochaetia bacterium | reverse complement strand
GCCCAAGCCACAGCGGTTCAGCGGGTAGTGTAGGGCAGATTAGAAACTGTGCTTGGAATTTGATGCAGGTCGCTAAAGATAGAAATATCACAATTATTTTAGTGGGGCATATTACAAAAGAAGGCACAATTGCAGGGCCTAAAGTTTTAGAGCATATCGTTGATTGTGTTTTATATTTTGAAGGCGATGGCAAGGGAATATATCGAATAATTCGTGCTATAAAAAATAGATATGGGGCAATTGATGAAGTAGGCGTTTTTGAGATGCGAGACAAAGGCTTAATTGAGGTGACTGACGCTTCAAGCATTTTCACACGCAGTCAAAGTGATGCTGTCTTTGCGGGGACAATTATAAGTCCTGTCGTTGAAGGCTCGAGAGTTTTTTGTGTTGAAGAAGAGGCTTTGGTGTCGAGTAGTGCATTTGGATATCCAAGGCGACTGACTATGGGCTATGATCAAGGACGGCTGATTATGATTATAGCAATTCTTGAAAATAGGGCTCGTTTTAGTTTGGCGAATAAAGATGTTTACGTGAATATCGCTTATGGCTTTACTGTCGAAGAGACGGCTAGCGATTTAAGCATTGCTATGGCGATAGTATCGAGCCAGTCGGGCATACCGATACAAAGAGACACAACTTATATTGGGGAATTAGCTTTGTCGGGAGAAGTGCGTTCTGTGCGTTTCATCGAAAAGAGAATAAAAGAAATGAAAAAGTTTGGTATTAAAAATATTTTCATTCCCAAAAATGCTGTTAAGGAAATATCTAAAATAGAAGATGTTAATATTATAGGAATACGGCATATCGACGAATGTGTGAAAGGTTTTTTGAAAAATTAAGCCTCTGTATTTGTATCATCATCTGAAGTGAATAACTTAGCTAAGTCTAAAATTACCAATAATTTATCATCCAATTTACCCACACCTTTAATATATTTTTGTCCAATTCCTAAAAATACAGGTGGAGTCGGTTGGATATCTGAAGTCGACATTGAAACAACTTTTGATACAGAGTCTATTATTATCCCCATATCGATATCTTCAATTTTTACAATTATAATTCCAGAATTTTTATCGCCATCGCTATCTTCTAATAAAAAACGCTTTTTTAAATCGATTATAGGTATAATATTTCCACGCAAGTTGATAACACCTTCAATATATGTGGGAGAATTTGGAATTAATGTTATTTTTTCCATTTTTATTATTTCTTTAGCCTGCATAATATCTATGGCATATTCTCCACTTCCAAGTCTAAATGTAACTAAACTTGAAAACGATACATCATCTTCTTTGTCTAAGGCTTCAATTAAATTATTTTCTGGTTCTAGCATAAGAGTAGCTCCAATTCTACTAAAGACATTATAATCAATTATTTATATTTTACAACATTTTTTGTTTTTATATTACTTATTTATAGGTATTCTTAAAAAAAGTTCAGTGCCAATCGATAAAGTATCACCTTTTATTTCATTCCAAGCTTTAATCTCTGACATATCGACTGAAAACTTGCGTGCGATAATCCATAAAGTGTCGCCATCACGCACATGATACATTATATCTTTGTAGTCATAATCAGGTTTTGGAAGCGATTGAAAATGAACAAAACGTCCATCACGAGCTTTTTTCTTTGCTTCTTCATATTGATTCATATCAACTTGCTTGGCATTGTCAAGACCTTGAATTGGAATCATAACCATTTGTCCAACTTTGAGTGAGTTTGCAGAACGCATTTTGTTAATCTGTAAAATCGCACTAATTGGAACTTTATAAAAACTAGACAAATGAGAAAGTGTTTCATTCATCCTAACTTCATGTCGTCTAAAAGTTACACGTTCATTTTGAGGAATTTTACCAAAAGTTGAATAAAATACTTCTTCTTTACCTTGAGGAACTCGCAAAGGATAACGCAACATACCGGGGGGAGTCACTTGCCTTGAAAGATGCGGGTTTAATGCTTTAATATCTGCAGGGTTAACGTCTATCATATTTGCTATAATATTCAAATCAACAGCATCATCGACATAGACAATATCGCCTTGAGGGAAAATAATATTAGGTTTATTAATTTTAAATCCAAATTTTTCAGGGTTTTTAGCAATCATCAAAGCCGCAATATATTTAGGAATATAGTCATCAGTTTCCTTTGGCAAAGCATCAGCTTCTACTAATACCCAAAAATTATTACTTTTAACTTTTTTAATCGCCTTAGAAATTCGACCACCACCTGCATTATAGGCTATTAAAGCTAGCATCCATGATTTAAAGTTTTTATTAAGCCTAAGCAAATGCTCGGCTGCAGCTGGAGTTGAGCGTTCAGGGTCGAACCTATCATCAACCCAATAATTAACATTCAATTTATAAATAGCACCAGTTCTCGGCATGAATTGCCAAAGTCCAGCGGCACCTGCATGTGAAACCGCTTGAGGATTAAAATCGCTTTCTATTATAGGTAGATAGCATAAATCTTCAGGAACACCTTTTTCTTTAAATATTTTTTTTACATATGGCAAATATATTTGTGAATTATCAAGTATTTTTTGCATCCAAGGACGCCATGACCCTTGATATCTTTTTATATAATATTGAACTCTATCATTTTTATAATCTTCGATATTGAAGCCACTAAGCTCAACGACTTTAATATTTTTAGATAAGTCTTCACCAAAAACTTCGAGTTCGTATAAATTTTCACCTCTAATTCCACGGCGAACATAATTATCAAATGTCTCGCATGATACTGAGAATATCATCAAGGCGATGAGTGATAATGACGCAAATATTTTTTTTCTTTTATTCATTCTAGATTTTACAGTCTTTGATTTCTTGAAAAAAAGTTATTTAGATTATAAGAATCATTCCAAAAATGCCATTCCCACATGCAACCGCTTGAGAAATATTCTATCATTTCTTGCCTTATCGCATCAGTTGTGTTTTCTGCCAATTTATTCGTTATAGCAATGACATCGTCGACTGACTTTTTATAATCATCACCTGCATAAGTTTTAATCCAATGTTTATATGGATTATTTTCTATGTCTGAATTATTATAAATATAATTTCCAACTTCATAGTAAATCCAAAAACAAGGTAGAATGGCAGCAACGGCTACTTCTAAACTTTTATTCATTGTTGAAGCTATTAAAAAATTACAGTATCCATGAGTTGCCATGGTTTGTTTGCCTGTATTATTGAAATTATATGTTTTTCGAAAGTATTCATGCACAACTTCTTCTTCGGCAATTAATGCGTATTTTGAATAGTCGGCAAATTTTTTAATAAGTTCGTTATCATCAGCTTTGACTGCAATACTCGCAAGTGCTTTTGCATAGCTTTTAAGATAAATGCTGTCTTGCTCGATATAATATGCGAATATGTTTTTATCTAAAGTGCCAGCCATAAGCTCTTTGTTAAAAGGCATATCGATTATTGCATTATATATATCTTCGTTTTTATTCCAAAGTATTTGTGAAAAATTCATATTTTATCCCTATTGTTTTACAGCCCATTTTTAATTAAGTTGTAACAATAAATAATACAGTATATAAAGGATATTGTCAATTTATTTTTACTTGATACTATTTTGTTATAGGCCGTTTTATAAAAACTTGCGAGTGAAGTCTATTATCATTGCCTTTAACTACATTCATATTAAGTGGGTCAATTTTCCATTCTCTGTCAACCACAAAATTATAATTATAGACTCCATCGGGAGGGTTTAGCGTTATTCTCCATATATTGTCTATATTGCTAGTCATTAGGTATCTTGATGTGTTAAAGCCCAGTTGAGCCGATGTAAACATTACCTCATAGGCATTTGCATTGCTATAGAAAAATGTGACTGTGCCGTCATTATTATAAGTTGGGTTTGCACGCAAAAAGCCTAAATCTTTTTTAATTTCAAAATAGCTTATTTCTTGATTGCCTTCATCGACTGTTTTATTAAGCGCTAATGGATCATTAATCCAAACACCATTTACTCGATATTTATAGGCATAATTCCCTGCTTTCAAAGGCTCTTGCCATAAAAAATAAAATATACCGTATATGCCCTTAACTAATGGGATGCTACCTTCCCAATTATTAAAGTCGCCAGCCACTTCTACTTCATTATAATTTTCGGCGAATGTGAATAATATGCCATCTTCAACAATTCTTGGAGGCATAACATCTTGAATTCTATAATACTTTAAATAAGCATTCTCATCGACATTATCGGTGGGTATGACGAATTGTTCTTCTTTTGCACAAGAAACTAAAATAATAGCGAGAATAAGGAGTATATTTATTTTTTTATTCACAGTTCTAGCCCGATATATTTAATTTAGTAATAGTATTATCATCATTACTATCTTTTTTTGCTTTTTGATTATTAGAATTATTTTTCCCAAGATTAGCTTCAGCTTCTTTCCAAGCCAAAGTCAACTCTTTAAGATATTTAATTACCTCAGTTATAGGTTCTTTCTTTTTTGAAATATTTGCTTCAGTAAGCCTTCTATTCATGTATGAATAAATAGCATCAAGCCTTTCAGATATGTCGCCTGCTTCTTTGTTTAGAGAAGATGCTAGCTCTGATATTACATCTTGTGCCTTTGAGATATTATTATGAGCCTCTTCAAGCCCAAATTTTTTATCTAATGCATTAGAAGCATTCTCGAGAAATTTTATAGCTCCTTCATACATCATGACAACAAGTTTTGTCTGTGGTGCGGTTGAAAGATCAATTTTTTTATACTGCTCATAAGCATTTTTCATATCCAAGTTTTACACCTCTACTATATTTATTTTTATATGATACTGTTATTTGCTGTTAATTTCAATATAATCTACATCTAAAAGAGATGCTTTTGATCCATTTTTTCCACAAAGTGAATTTTCTGTCATACTAAATTCGCTCATATCGATAGTCGCACCGTCTTTCATTGTAACTGTGAGGTTTATATTTGATAAGCCTTCAAAACTTGAAATAAGTGAATGATAATGATTTCTCATTTTATATTCCTTAATAAAAATTTACTTTTAAGTATAGGCTAAATATCGGTAGATTAAGTAAATATATGACTAATTTTTACTCTTCAATTTGTTTATATAATTTTTACACAAGTCAAAATGTTTTTCACATTCCTCATTATTTGGTATTAATTTAGCAAACTTTACATAGTCGGCAAAATCAAAAAATGCAAGAATATCTTTTTTATCTTCTATTTTTAGTTCTTCAATCCTTTTTCGAAATTCATTAGTTGTCATTTCAGTTATTTTTTCATTAAACCGTATGCTTATATATATCTTGAAAATTTCTGTAAGTGTAAAATAATAACTCGTATAGTCACCATTTTCTATATATTTTTTAGACTTTAATTTTTTTAGCTTTTTTATTGCTTCTTTGTCTTCATATATTAGCACTATTTTTTTCTTTTTTCTTTTAATAAAAATAACAAAAATTATTATAATTGCTATTAAAATTATTAAGCAAGCGATTATTATAAAAAATAAAGTTGGAGTTTTTAGTTTTATAGCTTTTTTTGTTGCTGGAAGTATATTGCCGTCTGAAAATGAAATAATATCTATAGTCATATCTTCGCCATAAATAGTTTCACTCAAGTTGTTGAATTTATAATTAATAGTGAAGCCTGATATATTAAACTTTCCAGTGTCGTAAAAAGCGATTTTATATTCTATTGTATTTTCAATGAAATTATTAATATTTTTTACTGTTGAGTTTGAATATAAAATTCTCGATTTATTATAATTGCTATCAAAAGAAATATCTTCAAACGAATATTCAATATCATTTCGATATGTTATTTTTGTAGTTAAGGAAATCTCTTCACCTATATATGCTTTGTCTTTTAACAAAATAGTGTTTGCATTAATAACCGTATCTTTTTCAATTTTTTTAGAGTCAGTATTTAAGAAAATATATAAAAAAATAATTGCCAAAAGTATTAATAGAAAAGGAAATATTAGTTTTTTATTCATCTTATTTTTATTCATCTATAATTACTTTTCGATAAATAATTTGAAGTTTCTGTTATTATCATCTAATCGTTCAATTTCAAGAATATAATATGGCTTTTCGAAAAAGTTGATAAATTTATCACCCCATTCGATAATACTAACACCGTCAGAATAAATAATATCATAAAGACCAATGCTATCAATATCATCTTCACTTTCAAGCCGATATAAATCAACATGCCTTAAAACACTTTCTTCATTTTCTAGGATAATATTATATTCATTTATAATTGTGAAAGTAGGGCTTGTTATAATATCTTCACTTTCAAGAGATTTTGCTATATTTCTTGTGAGCGTAGTTTTTCCATAGCCAAGTGATCCTATCATTATTATAACATCTTTATTTTTTAATAGGCAAGCTATAATTTTGCCATAGCTTTCTATGTCGTCGATATTTATTTTATCTTCTCTAATTAATTGTCTATTCATTGATTTAATTCTAAACTTCCAATAATTTCTGTAACACTATTTGCCTTTAACTTTTCAATTAAAATAGCAAGCTCATTTATAAGTTTGTATGAAGCATTAGGGTCTTTCAATGTGAGAGTGCCCACACTTACCGCATTAGCACCTGCCATTAAAAATTTCACAACATCTTCCGCATTATTAACTCCACCGCCACCGATTATAGGTAGAGTGGTTGCTTTTCTTGCTAAATATACAAGCCTTAATGCTATTGGTTTTATAGCTTCGCCTGAAAGCCCACCGAAGTTATTGGCGAGAATAGGCTTTTTTTTGTATATATTTATGTCCATAGCAGGCACTGTGTTTATTAATGAAATGGCACTAGCCCCAGCACTTTCACATATATTAACTATTTTTTCTATAGCAAATATATCAGGGGGTAGTTTTACTATCAATGGCTTTGCAGATATTTTCGAACATTTTTCTATGAGTTTATATAAAGCATCAGGATCATTAGCAAAAACCACACCATTGGAATGGACATTTGGGCATGATACATTGAGTTCATACATAGATATTTTTTCTTGTTTGTTTAATATGTCACATATATTAGCATATTCGTCAATGTCGCCACCAGCAATATTTGCTATTATATTTGTGTCTATATTTTGAAGCTTAGGAATTATACTCTCTTCAAAGTGTTTTATACCTTTATTGGCAAGCCCTATAGCATTAATCATCGCATTTTTAAGCTCTGTTATACGTTCGGGTTTATTTCCAACTCTTGGGTTAATTGTGAGAGCTTTTAGTGTTATCGCACCAAAGTGAGAGACGTCAAAGAAGTCGTTTAGTTCGAAACCATAACCGCTAGTTCCGCTTGCTAAAACAATTGGATTTTTAAGTTCGATGCCAGCAATTTTAGTTTTCATGTCTATCATTTTATACTACTTTTATAAATTTTTAGGAAGCATGAAACTATTATAATAATAAGAACGACTTTTGTCAAAGTTTTTTTATACTAATCGGATAATATCCATATTCGTACGTAGAATTTTACCCAAATAGTGTATTCTTATTTGATTTTCTAAACCTTTTCGCTTAATTAATCTTTTGCTCATCATGTAAATACCTCCTAATTTAGATATTTTCATTTGTTACTTATTAACATTTTCGGTATATGTTATGTTATCTTTAATTTATACCCATAATATGTAAATTGTTTTGTTATTATTTAAATATAAAAATACCCCTACAATTTAGTTTTATTTAAATAGTAAGGGGATTTTTTATAGAAATATATAACTACAAAAAATTATTGTCTAACAAGTAATTTCCAAAACCTCAAAGACTTTATCACCTGCAGGCACTTTAATAGTTACAATATCGCCGACTTTTTTACCCAATAACCCTTTGGCAACTGGGGTAATTATTGTAATTTCGTTTTTAGATATGTCTGATTCTATCTCACCTAAAATTTTATAGGTAAGAATTTTATCTATTGTTTTATCTTTAACTGTAACACTTTTTCCAAATGTAACAATATCTGTTTTCAACTTAGAAGGGTCTATCACTTCGCATGAAGCAATATCACTTTCTAGCTTTGATATTAGCGCATTAAGCATGCCCTGTCGTTCACGTGCAGCATGATATTCAGCATTCTCTTTAAGGTCGCCTTTCTCACGTGCCTCGGCAATAGCTTCTGGCAATGTTTCATATTCTGATTTTAATATACTAAGACGTTCTTTAGCCGCATTTAATCCATTTTGTGTTATAGGTTTTCCCATTTTGTTTTCTCCAAATTAATATCTATTCATTATAGTATAAAAAATAATGTTTTACAACTTTTTTTAATACTTTATTAATATTTAAATTTAGTGGTGTTTTATTATCAAATTATTGAATCAATTATCAACAACAAATTATTGACAAATTACTATATATATTGTACTTTAGTAATACATTAAAAAGGAGTATACCATATGAAAAAATATCTTTTAATATTATTAGTTTTTGCTATCGTTGGATGTTCGGCAGGTGGTAGCGATAATGGAGATGGTGCTGGTGGAGATAATGGGAATGGTGGTGGAAATGGCGGTGGCGGTGGAAATGGTGGCGGAGGGGGCATTGCAGACCCAAGATATTCATGGCAATTAGTTGGTAATAAAGAATTTAGTGCTGGAAAAGCAGTAGATATATCATTAGCAATTGATGGTAACGGCATACCTTATGTGGCTTATAGCGATAGTGATAATAAAGCTAAAGTGATGAAACTTGATGGCAACACTTGGAGCCAAGTTGGTAAAACAGTTAGTAGCGATAATGTAATTGCGGAATATACATCGTTAGCGATTTATAATAATACTCCTTATGTTGCTTATCGTTTTGGTCTTAATGGTAAAGCTGCTGTTCGTTCTTGGAATGATAAGGGTTGGATTTATGTTGGGGATGAAACAGTTGGTGCTGACCAAGCTGTAGAATTTACATCATTAGCTTTTGACAATGCAGGTATTCCTTATCTTGCTTATGTGGATGGCGTTAATAACAAAGCCAAGGTGATGAAGTTTGATACTACTTGGAAAGATACCAAAATACATAGTTCTAAAGGAGTATCATTTACATCGTTAGTTATTGATAATACTGACACGTCTTATATAGCTTATATTGAAAGTGCGGGTAAAGGCACAGTGCAGAAGTTTGGTGATAAGGGTTGGAGACCTCTTGGTGATGAAGGTGGTATTGGTGGTGGTGAATTGTCGGATATATCATTAGCTTTCGACAAGAATGGTA
>CAMQVF010000067.1 GCA_947038115.1 uncultured Spirochaetia bacterium | reverse complement strand
CCATCTCGTCAGTAACAGGCTCTTCAACAACCATATCATCATCAGTAACCATCTCGTCAGTAACAGGCTCTTCAACAACCATATCATCATCAGTAACCATCTCATCAGTAACAGGCTCTTCAGCAACCATATCATCAGTAGCAGGCTCTAATCGCACAGCCAAAGGTTCTAAAATTGGCGCTTCAGTCGCACGGCCTTTAACAATTAAATATTCTTTATTTACTACATATTCGCCATCTCTAAGCTCCAACATTTTAGTTGGGATTTCTAGCAATTGATCAGGCTCTATCAAATTAGGATTCGCAGGATTAACCATTGAATCTTTGTTTAATTGATAAATTTCATTCCATTGTTTAATATCATCATAAACAAAGTTATAACCAGATATTCTTGATAAAGAATCTCTACGCTTCAAAAGTCTTACTTTATAATATTTAGGTAAAATCGGTGTAGCATAACTATTTTCTGCTAACAAGTTTATTACAGCCATAGATTGAGACTTAACTTCTTCATAGTTTTTCATAGATAATGCTTCTTGTGATTGATAAAGCATATTATAAGTTTTACCTTTTAATGTCGCATCTAATTTATTATCTAAAGCATTTTTATAAGTTAAGTAAGCCAAATTATGAATATTTTCAGATATTGTATAATCTTTAATATTATTCATTAAATTGTTTGCTTTTTCTATGTTGCTATCAACAGTATTAAAATCATGATCAGCCAAAGAAGCCATTGATGAATTATATATTTCAGTTATAGTTGCGTCATTAGTATCATTTTTTACAATAATATTTTCTTTTTTTAGAGAATCATAAATATTGATTGACTCTTTCATACCTATAGCAGAAGTGCTTATATAAATAGAATTTTGAAAACCAGTTGAGTAACTTGTATTATCTAAAGAAAAATTACTATTAGTTAATGAATTACTATATTCATCATTGAACATTTTATAGATTTCTGATGAATCCGCATAAGCATTTTTTGTATAAGCATTAGTATTTCCACCTAATGACTCAAGTTCTTTTATATTTTCAAGAGCTTTTTTTGCTAATGCCTCAGAACTAAGTGATTTCACCTCGTCTATTTCTGATTGCATTTTAGTTGTCTCATCAGTTGGAGTTGCACCATCTGCTTGCGCAACTTGATCCATCGGTGCATTGTTTTCAAGATCAGCTAAACTACTATTTCCATACTCCAAAGCCGTTTGAGCATATTCAATCGATTTAGTATAATCAGCTGCATTAAAACTCTCTTCAGCCAATGCTTTATATTCCAAGAAATTATCGTAATTACTATTATTTTCTTGTGCAAATAACGTAAACGACAAAGCAAAACAGCATAAACAAATTAATATTTTTTTCATAAAAAGGTCCTTAAATCAAATTTGATATTATAATTTTTTATTTAACTTCTAATCTTTTAGCAAGTTCTTCTAGTTCGATCAAATAGTCTGAAGCTATTGACGATTGTTCCATAGCGAAAATATATGAATCACTATATAAATCAATCGCCTTTCTAAAATTAATAAGAGCAATTTTATAGTCTTTATTAAAAGCATAATTATCGGCAGCCAAATAATATGAACTAGCCTTGTCGTATAAGTCAGGAGCTGATAAATTTATTTTTAATTCCAAAGCAACTTCTCTTAATTTAACCAGATATACTTTTACATCAGCAACATATAAAGGAATAGTTAGATCAACTAATGCCTGATACTCTTTTCTCATATTAGATATACGAATAGGCAATTCTTTATCTTTTGTATCTGCATTAAGCATTAATCCAGAAATTTCGACATAATTACTATCAAGTACTGCAAAAGCAGAAGACTCATAATACTCTAAATCATAAAGCAATACGATATCTCTTAAAAAATTCACATAGTCATAATCTAGTTCAACCTGACTAGAAAATAGAGAGAGTGAAAAAGAACTTAAAAGCAATAAAACAACAAACATAGACTTAAATAACTTCATAATTTATGTACTCCTTACCTTAAAAATTGAAAGCATAAAACATTCTTCCAAATATTCTACAAGTAAAGAATTTAAAAGTCAATAATTTTATTTACATAATTATTAATCTTAATTTTAAAACTCTACCTATAAATAGACTATTTTGTTATTATCAAAAAAACTTGACAATTATTGAAAATAAAGTATTATACGACGATTGTCGGATCAAAAAAATATTTAACAACAGGATAGAATTTATGGAATACTCTATTTTAGCAAAGAACTCTAGTTGGTTTACATTATCAGCTGCTTTTCTTGCTCTTGCTTTTGCTCTATACTTTTATAAGTGGATGAAAAAACAAAATGAAGGTACAGACAGAATGAAAGAAATTGCTTCGCATGTACGTGCAGGAGCGATAGCCTACCTAAAACAACAATACAAAGTTGTTGGTGGTTTTTTTATTGGTGCTTTTGTACTATTTTGTATATTAGCTTATGCATTGAAAATACAAAATCCATTTGTACCATTTGCGTTTTTGACTGGTGGATTTTTGTCTGGTCTTTCAGGCTTTTTAGGAATGAAAACAGCAACTTATGCTTCGGCTAGAACGGCTCATGCGGCTTCAAAGTCACTTAATAGTGGACTACAAATCGCTTTTCGTTCTGGTGCTGTTATGGGTCTTACCGTTGTAGGTTTGGCACTATTCGATATTTCAGTATGGTTTATGGTACTTAACTCTTGGCTAGATAATAGCTGGTTTGGTACTGATTTTTTAGTTGTAGGTGATATGGCTAGAACTTCTGCTCAATATATGAATATAAAAATGCATTTCGTCACAACTACAATGCTTAGTTTTGGTGTTGGTGCTTCTTTCCAAGCTTTATTTGCTCGTGTCGGTGGTGGTATTTTTACCAAAGCTGCTGACGTTGGTGCTGACTTGGTTGGTAAACTTGAGGCTGGTATCCCTGAAGATGATCCAAGAAACCCTGCCGTTATTGCTGATAATGTAGGCGATAATGTTGGTGACGTTGCTGGAATGGGTGCTGACCTTTATGAATCATATGCAGGTTCAATTCTTGCCGCTATGAGTTTAGGTTCTGCTGCATTTGGATCTCTCAATAGTGGAGTTAATCCTCTTAATGCTGTGGCTTTACCTGCTATTCTTGCTGCTATTGGAACTCTTTCATCAATCGTTGGTGTTTTCTTCGTTCGTACAAAAGAAAATGCGACTATGGGTCAATTGCTTAAATCTTTAAGAGTTGGCGTTTATGTGAGTGGGGTTATAATTTTAGCAGTATCTTTCGTATTAGTTAAAATATTACTTCCTAATAATTTAGGAATTTTCGCAGCTATCGTTATAGGATTAGTCGCTGGTAATGTTATAGGTTACTTCACAGAATACTATACAGCAACTGAATATAAACCTACCCGATGGTTGGCTGATCAATCTAAAACAGGAGCTGCTACAGTAATTATTGGTGGACTTGCAATTGGTATGCAATCTACATTAATACCTGTTATAACAGTTGTTGTTTCAATTATGTTGGCGTTTGGATTCGCTGGTGGATTTGGTTATGAAACTGGTAGTTTTGCACAAGGTCTTTATGGTATCGCGATTTCTGCTGTAGGTATGCTTTCAACTTTAGGTATAACATTAGCAACTGATGCTTATGGCCCTATTGCTGATAATGCTGGTGGAAATGCTGAGATGTCTGGTCTTCCTCCTGAAGTTCGTGAGCGTACTGATGCTTTAGATTCATTAGGAAACACTACTGCTGCTACTGGTAAAGGTTTTGCCATCGGTTCTGCAGCATTAACAGCTATGGCTTTAATTGCCGCTTACATTGAAGAGGTTAAAACTTCTCTTGGTCGATTAATAAGAAATGGTGATTTGACAAGTATTGATGTTGGAAGCACTAAATTTACTGCTGACACTTCTCAAAACTTATTTGATAAAATTGTTTACGAATTAAGTATAACAGACTTCATGAATGCTTTTAATGTTCATTTAATGAATCCAAAAGTTTTAGTGGGTATGTTTATAGGTTCTATGTTAGTATTTTTCTTCTGTGCTTTAACTATGAAAGCTGTTGGACGTGCTGCTGCTGGAGTTGTTGAAGAAGTTAGAAGACAATTCAAAGAGATTAAAGGTCTTTTAGAAGGAAAAGAAGGCGTTGAAGCTGACTATCCTAGAGCGGTTGCTATTTGTACTCAGAGTGCACAACAAGAAATGATACTTCCTTCAGTTCTTGCGATAATTGTTCCTGTTTTAGTTGGACTTTTATTCGGTGTTCCTGCAGTTATTGGTGTTCTTGTTGGCGGACTTACAACTGGTTTTGCTATGGCTGTCATGATGAGTAATGCTGGTGGAGCTTGGGATAATTCGAAAAAGTATATTGAGGCTGGACATTTAGGCGGTAAAAAACTTCCTGATGGTTCAACAAACCCTAATCACTCTGCTGCTGTTATTGGTGACACAGTTGGTGACCCTTTTAAAGATACTTCTGGCCCTAGCTTAAACATCTTAATCAAACTTATGAGTATGATTAGTGTTGTATTCGCTGGTGCGGTTGTTGCTTTCAGCCCAAAAATTCAAGAGTTTTTACATATAGCTGAAAAAGTAATCAATATAAAATAAAAATAATTATTTTGTTATATTAAAGCCATAGGGGATATAAACCTTATGGCTTTATTTTTTTAAATGATATAGAAAAATAAAAATTTACTGTTTTAACAATATAATGAATTGCAGATTTTACTAAATGCTATATAATGTCGATACTGTTTATATTAGAGATTAGATTTTTGAGATTATACTAAAGGGATATTTGCTATGAAAAAAGCGTTGCTAAACGAAACAATAGAAAACAAAAAAAAGGTTAAAACTAAAGGGATTAGAAGTTTATTTCTTATACCTACGGCAATATTATTAACGATAATAGTAATTGCGTTAGCTTCATTTTTTAATATCCAATATCATAATGACTATAAAAATTCAGAAATAGAAACTATGAAATATATTTATAGAGATATGATAACATGGATTGGCTCTATAAATAATATAACTTTAATAGTTGGTGACACAATACCATATTTAAAAGAAAATAATGATGATATGCTTAAGATGTTTAAGGATATTAAAAAAGACAATCAGTCTATACTAAGGATTTATTTTTCAAGTACAATCCCCTACTCGCAAGGTGGTACTCTAGTTACTGATCTAGAACTACCAAATGATTTTGACCAAACTACAAGACTATGGTATAAAGATGCCGTAAAAAGTCCTAATAATACAGTAATAACTGAACCATATCTAGATTTAACTACGGGAAGTGCCGTTGTAACTATAGCAAAAACAGTATTTGATGGAGGTAATCAATTGCTAGGTGTTGTTGCTGCCGATATACTTCTTACAGAATTAGATCAATTACTTCAAAGCTATAAAAAATTTGATGATCAAAATATATTACTAATATATAAAGATGGCAGATTTATTACACATAAAGATAAAAATTATATTATGAATGATACCCATAATATATCACAAATTATGGATCCTGATATTGCTAAAAGTGTACTTAAAGACAAGAGTTTTTTCACATTTTATGATGGATATTATTACTCATCAGAAAAGATAAATAGTGAATGGGTTGTGCTAAATTATGGAAAAAAAACAGTGGTTAATAATAAAATATTAAGACTTACTTCTATAATGCTAATTTCTATCGCTTTAATATTTTTATTCCAGTTTTTAATTGTAACAGTTATCGTTTTACCTCTTACTAAGATACTTAAATCTGCTGGTAAAAATATGGAAGAAATGAGTTCTGGTAACTTTGATGTAGAATTTGAAGAAAAAGCTAAAAAACGTAATGACGAAGTTGGACTTCTGGCACGCTCTACTGATGACATGAAAAATAATTTATCTGAGATACTTTATAAAATACAAAATCAGTCACAAAAAATAAATGAGCTTACAAAGAGAATGAATGAAGAAAACGATCATTTATCTTCTCGAACTGAAAGCCAATCATCGGCACTTGAAGAGGTCGCAAGCTCTGTTGAAGAGATGACCGCTGGCATAAGACAGACAAGTCAGAATGCTCAAACTGCACAAAAGGTTAGTAAAAAAGTTCAAGAAACAACTCATGATGGCGTAGTCATTGTAAAAGAAACAATAGACAATATGGAAGAAGTTTACGAGGCAAGTAAAAAGATATCTGATATTACTGCCGTTATTGAAAATATTGCATTTCAAACTAATATTTTGGCACTTAATGCATCAGTTGAAGCAGCAAGAGCAGGTGAACAAGGTCGAGGATTTGCAGTAGTAGCAAGTGAGGTTCGTAATCTTGCTAGCAATACTTCAAGTTCGGCGAAAGATATTACAATACTTATAGATGATACTGTTTCGAAAATAGAAAAAGGACGTGAAGCATCTGAAAAATCTGGTATTTTGCTTGAAGAAACTGAAATACTCGTAAATGATGTTGTCGAGTTCTTGAACGATATTTCTGCTTCTGTTATTGAGCAAAGTAAAGGTATTGAACAAATTAATGACGCGATTATCAATTTGAATACTATAACTCAAGATAATGTTGTCCTTGTAAATGAGACATCTGGTGTAAGTAGAGATATGAGTAGCAGAGCAGAAGAATTACTTAAATATATATTATACTTTAAATTTAAGAAATAGTTGGAACCTTGAATTAAGAGAGGGCTTTATGAGTGATTTAGAGATTCTTAGAAATAAACAATTAGAGTTTTATAATAGTGGTAAAACTAGAGATTGGAAGTTTAGAAAAGAGTCCTTAAAAAAACTTAAAAGCTCCATTCATCAATATAAAAATGATATATTAAAGGCATTAGAGGAAGATTTAGGCAAAGGCGAATTTGAATCTATAGTAAGTGAAATTCTTATTATTTTCGGAGAATTAGATTTATTTCTAAAAAAAGGTAAATCATACTCGAAGTCGAAAAAAGTAAAAAAAACATTATTAACATTTGACGGCACTGGATATATAAACCCGACACCCTATGGAGTTGTCGCAATATTATCGCCTTGGAATTACCCAATTCAGTTGGCACTCGTTCCATTAATTGCTGCCGTTGCCGCTGGAAATTGTGTCATACTTAAACCTTCAAGCATTACGGCGAAAAGCTCGGAAGTTATAAAAAATATAGTTGAATCTTCTTTTAATGAAGAGCATGTTTCTGTCGTACTTGGGTCGAGAGAAGAAAGCAATGCTATTTTATCTCTTGGTTTGGATAAAATATTTTTCACAGGCTCACCTAGTGTCGGTAAAATTGTTTTAGAAAAGGCTGCTCAAACTTTCACCCCCTGCACACTCGAGCTTGGCGGGAAATCCCCTGCTATAATTGATGCTATGGATGAAAAGACTTTAAGCAAAGCCATGAAAAGAATTTTATGGGGTAAGTTTATAAATGGCGGACAGACTTGCATATCACCAGATTATATAATTGCTCATTCATCACTCAAAGAAATTATACCTCAAATTTACAAAGATATTATTGATAAGTTTAATAAAGAAAGAAAATTCCATAAAATAGTAAATGAAAAGCATTATAAAAGAATATGCTCTTATTTAGATAATGGAAAAATTATTTATGGCGGTAATTTCGACGACAAAACTCTCTCTATTGAAAGCACTTTGATGGAGCCTGAAAGTTTTGAAAGCCCTGTTATGATAGACGAAGTTTTTGGACCAATTATGCCAATAGTTTATTTTGACAAAAAATCTGATATAATTCAAATAGTAAATAAAGTTTGCGAATATCCTCTATCTTTATATTTATTTTCAAAAAGCGAAGACAATATTTCATACTTCCTTGAAAACCTAAAATATGGTGGGGCTTGCGTTAATGACACAATCACTCATATTGTAAATCATAATCTTCCATTCGGAGGTGTTAGAAGCAGTGGAATGGGCACATATCATGGGTATGATAGTTTTTTATGTTTTTCAAGAATGGTTTCTGTACTTAAAAAAGGTTACAAAATTGATATGTTTTTACGCTATCCGCCATATAAAAGAAATGAAGGTGTATTAAAAATACTCTATAAATTTTTAACTAGATAGTATTTATAAAATATTAAGATGAAAGAGCATTATTAATAGCATCATCAATATTATAATATTTATATTCAGCCAAACGTCCCAAAAGTTTTACTTGTGGAAATAAACTATTTACTCTACTTTTAATATCTTCATAACTATTAAAATTCGAGGCAATTGGAATTGGATAATATGGAATTGAACTATAATCACCAGCATTTTTATTATAATCGACCGAGTATTCTTTGATTACAACTGTACCATTAATATTTTCCTGCCCTGTAAGTTTTTTAAATTCAGTAACTCTCGTATAATTTTGAGTATTTGAATAATTTATAACCGAATATTTTTGATAACTATTAATATCAGATATTATTTCTTTATCAAAGCGAAGTGATCGATAAGGAAGAACAATATTCTCGCTTAAAATATCTTCAATACAGGCTGTATATATTATCTCGCCATTAAAAATAGTGTTATCCAAATATACTTTAGAATTTTTTTCATCGAATCTAACAATTTCTCTAAAGTCAGTATTAAACATAATCGCCGTATTTTTCATATCCGCTAAAATATTTTCACAAACTCTAGTAAATCCATGTTTAGGCTGCATTTGATACTTATCCGCAAAATATCGATTATCACGAGAAATTGAAATAGGCACTCTCGACGTCACTTGAGCATCCAAATCCTCAGGTCTAAGCCCACCCCACTGCTTCATCGTGTATCCTAAAAAGACATTATTATATATAAAATCATAAAGAAATGACAAGTCAGAATCATTTTCTTCTTTTAATTTTAATATTGGAACTTTACTACCATACTCATATTTAGAAAGTAATTTTTCTTCAATACGACTAGCCATAGTTCGAGGAAATACTTCATAAAGAGAGTTAATATTAAAAGGCATAGAAATAAGTTCACCATTTAAACTAATAGCGACTTTATGTTCATACTCAAAAAATTCTGTAAAGTTTGATAAAAAATCTACCACTTCTTTTTTATTTGTATGCAAAATATGAGGCCCGTAAACTTGCTCTAGTATCCCATTATACGAAGGCTTATCATAAACATTACCGCCTATAGTTGAGCGTTTCTCAATAATTAAAACTCTTTTACCTTCTTTACTTTTCTTAAATGCGGAAATTAGACCCGAAAGACCTGAACCTATTACTAAAACATCATACATAATAATAACCTTTATTTTTTATCTTT
>CAMQVF010000066.1 GCA_947038115.1 uncultured Spirochaetia bacterium | reverse complement strand
ATTTAGTATCAAGTAAATATATTATAAGGGGAATTGAAAAATGGAATTTATTTCTGGAATTGTTGATGCGATTAACGGTTTTTTCTGGGGATCTGCATTAATTGTATTATTATGTGGAACGGGTCTTTATTTTACAATTAGACTAAAATTTGTACAAGTTCGTCAATTTGGTGCAGCCTTTAAGAGAACATTTGGTTCTATTAGCTTTTCTGGTGAAAAAGCTGGAGCAGATGGAATGACTTCTTTTCAGGCATTAGCTACATCATTAGCGGCTCAAGTTGGTACTGGTAACCTCGCTGGTGCTGCGACAGCTTTGATAGCTGGAGGCCCGGGTGCTATTTTTTGGATGTGGGTATCTGCATTTTTTGGTATGGCAACAATTTTTGCTGAAGCTGTATTAGCTCAAAAGTATAAATGTACTGATGGCGATGGTGTCGTAACAGGTGGACCAGTATTTTATATACAAGCAGCTTTTAAAGGTGTTGTAGGTAAAGTCTTAGCAATTCTTTTCGCAATATTTATCATATTTGCTTTAGGCTTTATGGGAAATATGGTTCAGGCTAATTCTATAGGATCAGCATTCTCTAATGCTTTTGGTGTAAGTCCTTTAGTTGTTGGTATTATTTGTGCTATATTGGCTGCTTTTATATTTTTAGGTGGAATAGGCAGAATAGCTTCATTCACTGAAAAAATAGTACCTATTATGGCAGCATTTTATATAGTAGGTGCTTTGGTAATTTTAATAGCTAATATTAAAAATGTTCCACTTGCTTTCACTCAAATATTTGTTGCGGCTTTTGATCCACGTGCTGTAGTTGGTGGTGGATTAGGTGTTTCAATTCAAGCGGCAATACGTTTTGGTGTTTCACGAGGTTTGTTCTCAAATGAAGCTGGTATGGGTTCTACACCTCATGCACATGCTATCGCTAAAGTTAATCACCCATGTGAACAAGGTCAAGTTGCTATGATGGGAGTATTTTTTGATACATTCGTTGTAGTTACACTTACTGCTTTAGTAATTCTTACATCTGGAATATTAGATAATCAAATATATAATCTTTCATCTGCAAGTCTTATTCCTGAAACTCTTAAAGGTGTAGGTCTTTCTCAAAGTGCTTTTGAGAATACATTTGGACATTTTGGAATAGTATTTATCGCTATATGTATGTTGTTCTTTGCTTTTTCAACGATAGTAGCTTGGTACTTCTTTGGTGAAGCTAATGTTAAGTTTTTGTTCGGCGATAAGGGTACAAAAGTATATGCTGTTCTTGTTGTAATAGGCATAGTCGTTGGTGCTACATTGAAAGTCGATTTAGTATGGGCTATGGCCGATTGTTTTAATGGGCTTATGGTTATACCAAACTTACTTGGAGTTTTGGCTTTAGGTGGTGTTGTTATTAAATTATCTAAAGAATTTGACAATATGAATAAAAAATAAACAATTTAATTTAAAAATTAAGCTCCATACTTAGGTATGGGGCTTTTTTTATTTTAAAAATGTATTATTATATCTCGATAAAAATAATACACTTGACAGTAATCATTTTTTATCTATACTATATCTATAGTGATAATGTTTACATCGATTTTTATTAACAAATGTCTTGGTACATTAAATTGATAATATTGTACTTAGACATGAGTAGTAAGAGTATTAAGCTTATAAAAACTTAAAGGAGTTTGAAAATGGATAAGATAGCTAGTATTAATAATATTATTAATAGTTTTGTGTGGGGACCTTTTATGCTTGCATTATTAGTTGGTACTGGAATATATATTAGTGTAAGGACTAATTTTCTTCAAGTATCTAAAATTGCTCTCTGGTCTAAATTGACACTAGGTGCTCTTGGTAAAAAGAAAGAGAGTGGTGTTAATGTTTCTCCATTTCAGGCTGTAGCTACTGCATTGGCTGCCACTGTTGGGACAGGTAATATTGCGGGTATTGCTACTGCTATTGTTGCTGGAGGACCTGGTGCGGTATTTTGGATGTGGGTATCTGCATTCTTTGGTATGATGACAAAATATGCGGAAGTTGTTTTAGCTGTAAAGTTTAGAGAAACTAATAAAGACGGTGTTCACTATGGTGGCCCTATGTATTATATATCTAATGGTGCAAAACTACCTTGGCTCGCATGTCTTTTTGCTTTCTTCTGTACTTTTGCTAGTTTTGGAATAGGAAATATGACACAAGCGAATTCTATAGCGAGTGCTGTTTCTAGCAATTTTGGAGTTGCTCCTTTAGTAACTGGAGTGGTTCTTGCCGTTCTTGTTGCTTTAGTTATTGTTGGTGGTATTAAACGTATAGCAAGTGTTACTGAATTATTAGTACCATTTATGGCAATTTTATATATTACTATTGCGCTTGTAGTTTTGATTATTAATTTTTCAAGAATACCAGCTGCATTTGGCGAAATATTTAGCTCTGCATTTTCTCTTCGTTCTGTAGGTGGTGGTATTATGGGGTATGTTATAACTAGAGCTATGCGTTTTGGTTTTGCTCGAGGTGTTTTCTCTAATGAAGCAGGATTAGGTTCTGCTCCTATAGTTCATGCGGCGAGTTCTACTAAAAACCCAGTTGAGCAAGGTTTTTGGGGTATATTTGAAGTTTTTGTCGATACAATCATAATCTGTTCACTTACAGCTCTTGTAGTTCTTACATCAGGGTTATATGTTGACGGTAAATTAGATGGTGCCGCTTTAACTTCTGCTGCTTTCTCTGGCTCTTTAGGTAGGTTTGGTGGAATTGCTTTAACATTCGCTTTAGTGTGTTTTGCATTTTCAACTCTGGTAGGTTGGTCTTATTATGGTGAACGTGCTTTAGGGTACTTGACTGGCAATAATAAAACTATGGGTTATTTATATAAAGCAGTATTTATAGCTTGTATAGTTATTGGGTCTACTATGGAACTTACTTTGGTTTGGGGAATATCAGACACACTTAATGGTTTAATGGCTATACCTAACTTGATTGGTATATTAATTCTTAGTGGTACTGTGTTCACACTCACTAAAAAATATTTATTAGATGGTCGTGATTCTGTGCGTATGAATGATTAATTGAGATTTGAGTCGGTCTATATAAAAATTAGAAAGCTCCGTAGAATTTACGGGGCTTTTGCTTTTTAAATAATAAAATTTATACCCTAGGTATCCGAAAATCAAAGTCAGAGGTATAGAAATGATTAAACAGTATTATTATAAGTCGAATATGCAAGCGGAATTTGGTGCGTTTATAAATGATGTAGATGTTACAAATTTTTTAGAGTCGAAGGGTTATACTGTATATAATATTCTTCAAAAAACTAATCAGCTACTACCTTATCATGAGCACCCCTCTGAAGAGATGCTTATAGTTGTCAGCGGAAAAATTCGTTATGTTATCGAGGAAGATATTGTCGATTTGGAAGCTGGTGATATTATAAGAATAGCCCCTAATTCTGTACACTCAATGATTGGCATACATAGCGAGGACTATTCGAATGTTATTTTAGTTTTCATATAAATAAAAACTTTATTATTCTTTTATAAAATCTTTATAGAGCATACTCGGCTGAACATCATTATTATTTTGATATTTCGAGCTTGTATAACTTTCGTACTCGCCTTCTATTGTGTGATAATATAATTGTGCAATTTCTACACCTTTATAAATCTTAGTCGGTTTAGTAACTAATATTTCAAGTGTCCAATAGCCACAAAAGCCCACATCTCCAAAGCCTGCAGTTATGTGAATAAATATACCAAGCCTGCCTATACTGCTACGTCCTTCTATCATAGGCACATAATTAAAAGTTTTGGTGTATTCTTCTGTATGTCCTAAATATAACTCGTTAGGTTGTAACCAGTAGCCTTCATCGGGTATAATTATCGTTTCCACTTCATTTTCTTTTTTCATATCTAAAGTATCAGAAGTGTAACGAAGTAATTTTTCGCCGAGCTTTACATTATAACTATTTGTATTCAATTGTTTTTCGTTAAACGGATGAATGAAAATAGACTCATTTAATTGTTCTTTAATTTTTAATCCAGATAAAATCATGTTATATATATCGTAATTTTTTATTAATTAATTTACTTTAAATTTTTTATTTTTTGTATATAATTAGAATATATGCTATTTAAAAATTTTTTTAGTAAAATAGGTTTAAGGAGTTATCATGTCTTTAGTTATTGATTATAAAAATGTATTAGGATTTATAAATGAAAGTGACATCGAGGCTTTATCAGAGAGTGCTTGCACTGCTAATAAACTTCTCCATAGTAAAAAGGGTCTTGGTCGTGATTTCTTGGGATGGGTTAGTTTACCTGAAGATGTTTTAGAAGAGACTTCACGTATAAAAAAAGTTGCTTCTGAGATTAGAGAGAATGCTGAAGTTTTAGTTGTCATAGGTATTGGTGGTTCATATTTAGGAGCACGTGCTGTTATTGAATCTTTTTCACAAGCATTTGAAGTTCCAAAAAAAGGGTCTCCACAAGTTATATATGCTGGTCATAATATGAGTGGCGCTTATCATAAAGAATTAATCGAATATTTAAATGACAAAGATTTTTATATTAATGTTATTTCTAAAAGTGGGACAACAACAGAACCTGCCATAGCATTTAGATTACTAAAAGAATATGCTGAGTCTAGATATGGTGAAACTACTAATAATCGAATTATTGCTACTACTGATAAAAAACAAGGTGCGTTGAATACTTTAGCTAAAGAAAATAATTATAGAACATTCATTATACCTGATAATGTTGGTGGACGTTTTTCATTGTTTTCAGCTGTTGGACTTTTACCAATTGCTTGTGCGGGAATTGATATTATCGCACTACTTAACGGGGCACTTCAGATGGCTAAAGAGACAGAGTCTGAATTTTATGATAAAAACCCTGCAATGCTATATGCTATAATTAGAAATGCATTATATAACAAGGGCTTTACTAATGAAATAATGGTTAATTATATTCCTCGAATGAGTTATATTTCTGAATGGTGGAAGCAACTTTATGGCGAAAGTGAAGGTAAAGAGAATAAAGGAATATTTCCAGCATCAGTTAATTTTTCTACCGATTTGCATTCGTTAGGACAATATATTCAAGAAGGTCATAGGAATATTTTCGAGACAGTTATAAATGTAGACAAAGAAAATAAAGACATTGTAATGAAAGTTTCATCATCTGATTTAGATGGGCTTAATTATTTGTCGGGTATGAATATGCATGATATAAACAAGTCGGCTCTTAAGGCTACAGTGCTTGCTCATGTTGACGGCGGTACTCCTAATATCATCATTGATGTTGATAAAATTTGTGAATCAACAATCGGTGAAATGATTTACTTCTTTGAAAAGGCATGCGGTATTTCAGGTTATATGCTTGGAGTTAATCCATTTGATCAGCCGGGTGTTGAAGCTTATAAGAATAATATGTTTGCTATTCTCGGTAAAAAAGGTTATGAAAAACTATCTAAGGAACTTGAAAGCAGATTATAAGTTTAAATTACTATAGCAATTTTACACATTGTTTTTAATTGCTATTGATATAAAGCCACGTTTTTGTGGAGGTGTAAGTGAAAGAAAAAATTACCATTGAAGGTTTAGGCGTCGGAGTTGGTGTCGCTATAGGTAATATTTTTATTTATAGAGATAAAATTGTAGCTCCTATATATGATATAAAAGAAAGCGAAATTGAAGCTGAGTTTGATAGATTTTTAATAGCAATAGAGCGTTCCAAGGCTCAAATATTAGAATTGCAGTCTAGTTTAGAAAGTAGCATTGCTAATATTTTGGCGACTCATATTTTTATGCTTGAAGATAAAACTATTCATAATGAAATTAAAAATCATTTATTTGAAAATCTTAAAAATATCGAACATGCTTATAGTGAAATTATGAATTTTTATATAAAGAAAATTTCATCAATAGCAAATTCTTCTTTAGCTGAAAGAGTGGCTGACATTTACGACATTAAAAATCGAGTATTAAAGAATTTACTTGTACAAACTGAGGCTAATAGACCCAAAGTTCCTAAAGATTCAATTTTAGTTGCAAGAAACATAACACCAAGCGATACTCTTTATTTCATTAATGCAGGTGTAACTGGCTTTGTGATAGAAACTGGCGGAGAAACATCTCATGTCGCCATACTTGCTAAATCATTTGCTATTCCATCAATTTTTGGAATGCATAATATAACTAGCATTTGTAAAAATAGAGATGAAGTTGTTTTAGACGCTAAAAATAATATTGTTATTCTTTACCCTGACAAAGATGATATTGACAACTACTCGGCGATTAAACAAGCTATTGAAGAGGAAGAAAGAGGCTTTATTGAAAATAGTAAAGAAGCATCTGAAACTCAAGATGGTGTAAGAATTGATGTTTTGTCTAACTTAGATATTCCTGAAGAAGCTTTCACTGTCAAGAAATATAATTCGGACGGCGTGGGGCTTTATCGAACAGAGTTTTTATATTTGCTTTCTGATGGTTGTTATGAGAAGGCTATTATTCCAACAGAAGAGATGCATTTTAATTCTTATAAAAGTATATTGGATGAAATTGGAGATCTTAAATTTACAATAAGAACACTCGATTTGGGTGGCGATAAAGTGCTTCCTATAGAGATAGATTCGGTGAAAGATGATAATCCTTTTTTAGGATGGAGAGGAATTCGTTTTTGTCTATCGAATAAAGATATTTTTAAAACACAACTTAGAGCAATTTTACGTGCTTCTGTATATGGAAATATTAATATAATGATTCCCATGGTTAGTGTTTTAGCAGAAATTTTTAATGTGAAAAAATGTATAGAAGAATGTAAAGAAGAGCTTATAAAAAGAGGCGACAAGTTTTCAGATAATATAAAAATAGGTGCATTGATAGAAGTTCCAGCGGCTGCTTTAATTGCGGATAAACTTGCTAAGTATGTCGATTTTTTTAGCATTGGTTCAAATGATTTAGTTCAATATACTTTGGCATGTGATAGAAATAATGATAAAGTTGGGTATTTATATAATCCTATTCATGCGTCTGTGTTAAAACTTATGAAAAATGTTATTGATGTTGCCGATAAATACAATTTACCTGTAACTATATGTGGGGAGATGGCTGGTCGTTTATATTATACACCAGTGCTACTTGGGCTTGGACTTAAATCACTTTCTATGTCTTCAGTTTCTATTCCTCTAATAAAAAATGTTATAAGCGCTTTAAATGTTTCTGAGTGTAAAATTTTAGTAGAAAATATAATTAATGCTGAAACTGATATTGAAGCTAAAAAATTACTGACAGGTTTTGTTCGAGAAAAAATTCCGTTTACTAAAAAAGTGTGAGATATATGATGAGATTTTCAAGATTAATTTTAATTTTTGTAATTATGACGTTGCTTTCTTGTTCTAATAAAAAAGATAAGGTTGCTAATGTTATTATTGATACGGGCAAGGAGGGGAATAATTTAAAAAAATTCCTTAAAACTTTACCTAAAAAAGAAGCTGATGATTCGCAAACTCCTTATGCAGAAATTTCTATGTTTTTGAAAGGACGTGATGAAGTTATTAAAAAAGATTATGCTCAAGGTTTCGAGACATTAGCAAGATTTTTATATACATTTCCTTCTAGTTTTCATAAATCGGAGGCGAGTTATTTGCTTGGTAAGACAGTTATTTATATGCTCGAGTCAAACCCACTTTATATTAAAGAGTTTTATCAAATTTTGAATGAAGAAACTACGACTAATTCTAATACAGATAATTTCGAAGATAGTCAGCCTGAGAAGTTTTCCATTGATAATGTTTATAAGCAATTGGGTATTGTCGAGAAAGATGGCAATTTATCATTTAATGGAGAACCTTTTAAAAGAATTTTACGAGATGAGGATTCTCGATTTTTATTAAATGATTTTGCTTATTATTATAGTATAAGACATCGATTTTCTGATATAAAAATAGAAAGTGATGAAGAACGTTTTGGAACTAATGTTATGCTCTTAGAAGCATTATCTGACAGATACAGAACAAGTGTTTTACAATCGATTCTTTATAGTAATAAATCATATTTTCCTGATAGTCTGCCATTCAAGCTTAATAGAACTGAGCTTGCTGAATATAACAGTGTAAAGAAAAATGTATTAAAAAGAATTAAAGACATTGAACCAGAATATGAAAAACAAGCTTATGTAATTGGAAATGGTATTATTATAAGAGATAGAATTGTAATGCCTAATGCTGGCAAAGAAAAAAATCTAACTAAACTTCAAAACTATAATTTTGTAACCATTCTTAAATCAAAAGATATTTATAACAGACAAACTAGAGAAAAAGATAATTGGGTTTTGGTTGAGTATGATACATTTTACGGCCCTTTAGTTGGTTGGGCATATGGTCAATATTTTACTAATGATTCAAATTTAGCAGAAGTTTTTGATACATATAAAAATGCTATGACAGCTTATGATAATTATTATTATATTGAAGCGTCTAATTTATTTTCTGGTGTTTTGAGCTATGCCGACACAAATTATTTTACTGATAAATCGGCATATTTTTTATGGAGATTGAATAATAAAGTGGGTGACCTCGTAACTTCAAAAGATAATCCTTATTATAATTATGTTGAAGAATATCCTAAATATTTCTATTATAATACGAATACATCAATTTTGCATAGTTCAACATTGCTTTATAATTACTTAACAAAGATTATGCCTGATAGCCCTTATAAATTTAGAATAAGTGGAGATAGTGAAACGGTTTATAATACAGACTAAAACTTACTTTCCTTTTAAGAATAGTGATCTAATTATAAAGAAACTTCCAAATGTAAACAGACATATATTGGGTATCCACATGGCAAGATTTGGATTTATATTTTTATTCGAACTTGCTACCATTTCTGATGCGGTAATTATAAAATAGTAGACGACAACAACAAGTACAGATATTCCAAAGCCTAGTCCTTTACCAGTTCTTTTTCCTATTATACCCAATGGTGCTCCTATTAAAACTATAAATAAGCAAGCTGCGGGTATCGATATAAATTTATTAAATTCTATATAATAATATCGAGGGATGCTTTCTTGTAGAATCTTCTTACGCTCTTGCTTAATTTCTTTTTTATTTTCTACAATATAGTTATTTGAATACGTCGAAAGCGGTATTATCGCATTTGTCTTAGATATATAGTTATTATTGATATTATTGATTAATTCATTTGAATATGTTGAAAGCGATATTACTGCATTCGTTTGACTAATATATTCAGTGTTGATAGTGCTGATTAACTCATTCGTTTGACTAATATATTCAGTGTTGATATTGCCAATTAACTCATTCGTTTGACTAATATATTCAGCGTTGATAGTGCTGATTATCTCATTCGTTTGACTAATATATTCAGTGTTGATATTGCCGATTAACTCATTCGTTTG
>CAMQVF010000065.1 GCA_947038115.1 uncultured Spirochaetia bacterium | reverse complement strand
CATTAGCAAGCATAGCGGCAATATTAGCCACTTCTTTACTGTGAGCAAGCATATTTTGTCCATAACTTGTACGGTATTTAAGTCTACCCATATGTCTAACTATTTCAGGATTCATAGTTGTAATATTTAAGTCGGCAATAGCAAGTTCGCCAGCTTCTGTAATACTTTTTTCGACTTCACGTCTAGTTCTGTCTACTACTTCCTCGATTCGAGCTGGGTGTATTCTTCCGTCTAAAATAAGTTTTTCTAAAGATACTTTAGCTATATGTTTACGAACAGCATCAAAACATGAAATAACAACAGCTTCAGGAGTGTCGTCAATTATAATATCTACACCAGTGAGAGTTTCAAGCATTCGTATATTTCTGCCTTCACGACCAATAATACGACCTTTCATTTCCTCGCTAGGTAAAGACACCGATGTAACTGAAACATCTTGAGCCACTTCGCCGCTAATTCTTTGTACTGTTTGTACTATAATTTCACGAGCTTTTTTTTCACCCATTTCAATAGCATTTTTTTCAATACTATCAATAGTTTTAGAAGATGCTTTTCTTGCGTCCTCTTCAATGCTTTTGATTAATAGTTTTTTAGCTTCTTCTTTAGTCATAGAAGAAATGACTTCTAATTCTTTTTGTTGCTTGTCTATTAATTGATTTAATTTTTCTTTTTGCTCTTTGATCTTGATAAATTTACCATCAAGTTCATTTTCTTTGTTTTCTAAATATTGATTTTTTTTATCAATACTTCCCTCTCGTTGTAGGAGTCTATTCTCTAATTTTTGGACATCACTTTTCTTTTCTCTAATTTCCGATTCTAATCTTTTTCTTTCTTTTTCTACTTCTTGTTGTCCCTCTGATAAAAGAGTTTTTTTCTCTAAGTCAGCTTTTTCTCTAGCATTTTGCAAAAGCTTATGTGTTTGTATCTCTGTAGAATTAAGCTTTATTCTAGCTATAATATAACGGGCTATGAACCCGGAAGCAAATGCCACTACAACAGAGGTGATTAAAATAATAATCGTCATAATCACACCTCTTTAATGAAATTTATGAATTGATAATATTTAAATTTTACCAATCACTTCACGAGTTTATCATATTTGAATTAAAATGTCAATAAATCACACTTATTTATTTTTTGTTACTATTATTAGTAGTTTTAATTTAATTTTTATTTATTTATTATTTTTTTATGTTATTTGTCTCTAATACAACCATTAAACTTACCGACAATTGTGATTATGTTATATTTTGTAATTTTAAAGTATTTTTTATTGCAAAATAGTATAAATTTGGTATATTAAATATTGTATTTTAGTAATAAATATATTACCTTTGTTTATATTGTTTTCTATATGTTATTTTAAGTTTAAAATATTTTTTATTAAAAGTATATAAAATATTATTCTATTACTTGTAAAAGTTGGTAGAGTTTGTTTTATCTTTATATATTTATAAAAGGAGTAATCGTTATGGCTGAAGAGAAAAAACTTGATAGCCTTCTAGAGCGTATTTATCAAGACGGTGTTGATAAATCGAGCAAAAAATCTGAAGAGATTTTAGCTAAAGCTCAAAGTGAGGCTGAGAAAATAGTAGCTGATGCTAAAACTAAAGCAGAGTCTATTATTGGTGATGCTCAAAAGAATGCGGAAGAAGTGAAGAGGAATACCTTGACTGATGTACGTATGTCTAGTGAACAGGCAGTAAGTGCATTAAAGCAAAAAATTAAAGATTTAGTTGTTACCAAAACACTAGACGAGAGTTTGAAAGAGGCGTTTGTGAATGCATCTTTTTTAGAGTCTTTAATTTTAGAGATAGTAAAAAAGTGGGATCTAACTTCTAGCGAAGGGAATATTTCTATATATTTTCCTGAAGCTAAAAAAAGTGAAATTGAAAAGACAATATCTGTAAGCATTAAAAAATCTATTAATAATGTAGTTATCGACTTTGACAAGAAGCTTGCTAATGGATTTAAGATTGTACCTGCCGATGGTAACTATCAATTACAATTCACAAATGAAGACTTTGTAGAGTTTTTCAAAGACTATATTAAGCAAAAAACTGAAGAGATTTTATTTAACAAATAGGACATAATTTATGAGTGCATATTATTATCTTATGTCAGGAGTACCTGAAATTAAGATATCTGACAGCAAAGTGAAATATGATATTGATGATATAGTATCGCATATAATGGGACAATTGTCTTCTAAAGATGTTAAAGCATTTAACTATTTAGTGTATCAAAATGATAATAAAAATCTTGTTCGTTGCATTGCTAAATCGAAGGGGCTATTTTCGCCCTATGCAGATCATATTACACCTTGTGTGTTTTCAGAAGAAGTTTTGCAAAAGCATGAAGTGGCGTCTGACTTACCTAAATATATGGTCATGTTTTTGGAAGAAAGTAAATTAAAAGACTGGAATAATGTTCGTGAGCTAGAAAACTATCTTTTGGGTTTATATTATGAAGAGATGCTAACTTCAAATTGTAACTTTATAAAGAAGTATGCTAGCTATATGAGAGATTTAAAAAATGTTTTAGCGGCTCTTAATGCTCGCTCTTTAGAGTTTACTCCAGAGGCGATAGCAAAAGAACTTGTTGGAGATTATTCTTTAATATCCTCATTAGTGAAGTCTAGTGCTAATGATTTTGGCGTTGGACGTGAATTACCTTATATTGTAAACATTATAGAAGTTTTTAATGAATCGGACATAGCTGATCCTTTCAATATAGAAAATACTGAATTTAATTTAGTAAATGAATTTTTGAACAAGGAAATAGCTACAAAGTCGTTTACATTAGAGAATGTTTTTGCTTACTATATAAGTTTATATTATGCTCATAGGCTTACTACTCGTGATGAAGAAGCGGGTAAGGCAAGAATTGATGAGCTTATAAACTCGGTAAAAGAGGAAGTTAGTAAATAATTATAAATACATAGAGATTGTTTTTATAATTAGAATTACTTAAAATATAGGAGAAATAAATGACAAAAGGTTGTGTAACAGCTATCATATCAAATCTAATTTCTATAGAAGTTGATGGACCTGTAGCTCAAAATGAAATTTGTTATGTTGATTGTGGTAGCACAAAGCTTATGGCTGAGGTTATCAAAATCGCTGGTAATTCAGCATCTGCTCAAGTATTTGAGTCGACTCGGGGGCTTCGTATTGGAGCTGCTGCCGAGTTTACTGGAACGATGCTTGAGATTGAACTTGGGCCTGGATTACTAGGAAAAAACTTTGACGGACTTCAAAACAATTTAGATTATTTGGACGGTGTATTTTTAGAGCGTGGAAAATATAATAATTTAACTTCAGATACAAGCAAAGACTATGACTTCACAACACTTACTAAAGTGGGTGATGAGGTTTATGCTGGTGACTGGCTTGGTAGTGTCAAAGAAGGTTGGATTGATCATAAAATCATGTTGCCTTTCAAATTTGAAGGTAAAGGTACTATTAAATCATTAGTACAAAATGGTACTTATTCATTAACTCATACTCTTGCTGTTGTAACTGATGAGAGTGGTGAAGATCATAATATTACTATGGTTCAAAGATGGGCAGTTAAGCGTACTATTAAAGCTTATAAAGATAAACCACGTCCGTTTAAACTTTTAGAGACTGGTGTTCGTACAATTGATACGTTTAACCCAATCACTGAAGGTGGTACTGGTTTCATCCCTGGGCCGTTTGGAGCTGGGAAAACAGTTTTACAGCATGCTCTTGCAACTAATGCTGATGCTGATTTAATTGTTATGACTGCTTGTGGAGAAAGAGCGAATGAGGTTGTAGAAATCTTTACAGAATTCCCACACCTTAAAGACTCTCGTACTGGCAGAAACTTAATGGAACGTACAACTATTATTTGTAATACTTCAAACATGCCTGTTGCATCTCGTGAAGCTTCAGTTTATGTTGGTATGACTATTGCTGAATATTATAGAGCTATGGGATTTAAAGTTTTACTTCTTGCTGACTCGACTTCTCGTTGGGCACAGGCTTTGCGTGAGATGTCAAACAGACTTGAAGAATTGCCGGGTCCTGATGCGTTCCCGATTGACTTGCCTGCTATTATTTCTAACTTTTACGCTCGTGCGGGTTTTGTTTATTTGAATAATGGTCAGACTGGTTCTATCACATTTATAGGTACAGTATCACCTGCTGGTGGTAACTTGAAAGAGCCTGTAACTGAGTCTACTCGTAAAGCTGCTCGTTGTTTTTATGCTTTGGCTCAAAAACGTGCTGACAGCAAGCGTTATCCTGCTATCGACCCATTAGATTCATACTCTAAATATATTGAATATCCAGAGTTCATTGAATATACAAATGCTAATGTTGAAGAGGGATGGACGCAGAAAGTAAGACATGCTCGTGATATCGCGATTTATGGTCAAGAGGCTGCAGATCAGATTGGTATCTTGGGCGATGACGCAGTACCTTTGGAATATCATAAGCGTTATTGGAAAGCAGAGCTTATAGACTTTGTTGTTTTACAGCAAGATGCTTTCGATAAAGTTGACCAAAACTGTCCTATGGATAGACAAAAAGAACTTATGACACAAGTCATGAATGTGGTTGATTCTGATTATGATTTTGTAGATTATACAGAAGTAGGTACTTATTTTAAGAGATTAATTAATACATTTAAACAGATGAATTATAGTGTTCATAAATCTGATGATCATAAAAAATATACATCTGAAATGGAATCTATTTTAGCTGAAAGGAGAGTTCAACATGCCTAAAGCTTTTCAAAAAGTTTATACAAAACTAGTACAGATAACGAAGGCAACTGTTGCATTACGTGCTGATGGGGTTGGTTATGATGAGATGGCTACTGTAGATGGTCGCCCCGCTCAGGTTGTAAAAATGGTTGGAGATATTGTTACATTACAGGTTTTCCCTGGCACTGAAGGAATTCCTACTAATGCTGAAGTTGTTTTCTTAGGACGCCCTCCGCGTCTAACAGTAAGTGATCTTTTAGCAGGTAGATTTTTCAATGCTTATGGTGATCCTATTGATGGTGGTGCTGATATAGAAGGTGAAGCTGTTGATATTGGTGGACCTTCTGTAAACCCGGTTCGTCGTAAACAGCCGTCTGAGCTTATTGCTACAGGTATTGCTGGTATCGACTTAAACAATACTCTTGTAACTGGACAGAAAATTCCGTTTTTTGCCGATGCTGACCAACCTTATAATGCTGTATTAGCACAAGTTGCTTTAAGAGCAGAAGCTGATAAAATTATTCTTGGTGGAATGGGTCTTTCAAATGATGACTATTTATCATTTAGAAATACATTTACTGAAGCTGGTGCTTTAGATAAAATTATTTGTTTTATTAATACTACAGATGATCCACCGGTTGAGCGTCTTCTTATTCCTGACATGGCTTGTACTGCTGCTGAGTATTTTGCTGTTGAGAAAAAAGAAAAAGTTCTTGTTTTACTTACAGACATGACACTTTATGCTGATGCTTTGGCTATTGTATCGAATAAGATGGATCAAATTCCTTCTAAAGACTCAATGCCTGGTTCTTTATATTCTGACTTAGCGAAGATTTATGAGAAGGCTGCACAGTTTCCTGATGGTGGAAGTATCACAATTATTGCGGTTACGACTTTGAATGAAGGTGATATTACTCATGCTATTCCCGATAACACAGGATATATTACTGAAGGTCAGCTTTTTTTACGCCGTGATCCAGATATTGGTAAAACTATTATCGATCCATTCAGAAGTCTTTCACGACTTAAGCAGTTGGTTATTGGTAAAAAGACACGTGAAGATCATCCAACAGTGATGAATACTTTGGTTCGTTTATTTGCTGATGCTACTAATGCTAAAATGAAACGTGAAAATGGTTTTGACCTTACTGAATATGATGAGCGTTGTTTAGAATTCTCTGGTGGGTATTCTGAAAAATTGCTTGCGATTGATGTTAATATTAGTATTGATGAAATGCTTGACACTGGTTGGGAACTTATGAGTACATACTTTAGTAAAACTGAAGTAGGTATTAAAGAATCTTTGACAGATAAATACTGGAAAAAGGCTTAGTTACTAAATTTCTAATTAGGATAATATTATGGCATTAAAGTTTCAATATAATAAGACGGCGCTACAAAATTTAAGACGTCAACTTGCTATTCGTGAGAAAGCATTACCGACTCTTAAAAGTAAAGAGGCTGCTTTGAGACTTGAGGTTAGAAAAATAATGCTTGAGCTTGCGAACATTAAAGAAGAGCTTGAAGCACTTATGGAGAAAGGACATAAATATAATGCTTTTTGGAGCGAGTTTCCTTCAATTGTTAAAGTTGATAAGGTAAACTTTTATATTAAAAACATTGCAGGTGTTAAGGTTCCAATATTTGAGGGTATTAATTATAAACTTGAATCGGTGAGTTTATTCAATATGCCTTCATGGGTTAGAGCTGGCATCGATATGTTTAAGCGTGTTATGACTTTAGAAATAAGAATGGATATAACTGAAAGACGTCTTGAGGCTTTGGCTTATGCTCGTAAAAAGACAACTCAAAAAGTAAATCTTTACGAAAAAATTCAAATTCCAGAATATAGCAGTGCTATCATTAAGATAAAGCGTTATATGGAAGATGAAGAGAACTTAAGCAAGTCGTCACAAAAAATAGTTAAAGAACGAAATCGTAAGAAGGAGGCAGAGCTATGATTAAAAAAATGAAGAAACTCTCTTTATTTGTTTTTCATGCAGATAAGCTTGCAACTCTTGATATGCTTGCCTCTCGTGGTGTGTTACATATTGATATGAAGAATGGAATTACTAGCGGAGAAATTGATACAATTCTTTCAAAGAAGAATAGTTTTCAAAAATCTAAAAGTATAATTGATGTTCTTCTTAGTCGATATGAAAAAAAGAAGACACCTATAGTTGCTGAAATGGCTGTAGATTCTTCTAAAAATATATCAGAGCGAGTTGAAGAGATTATAGCTTATTCTGATGAGCTTGAAAAAATTACGAGCACTAAAGATACTCTAAACAAAGAGATTAATACTATATCTCCTTTTGGTGATTTTAGTTTTGATAAAGTTAAGGCATTAGAAAAAGATACAGGATATATTGTAACTTTTCATGTGGCTTCAGCTAAAGAGTTTAGTGTTTATGATTTTTCAAAGCATGAAGGGATCACCCTTTGCGATATAAAAGAAGATAAGGGTAAAGCTTATTTCGCTGTTTTTAAGAAAATAGATAATGAAGAAGTTATTCCTTTTGATAATGTATCTTTTAATAAAAAATCGCTTTCAGAGCTTCGTAAAGAGCTTGAAGAGGTTGATAATTCTATACTAAGTGTTGAGTCTAAAATTTTATCTTTTAGATCTTATATACCTTTGATTGATGAATCGATGTTAGCGTTTAACAATGATATTCATCTTGAAGAGGCTAAAGAAAGTTTTGAGGAAAGCGATGTTACTGAAGGCAAAGTGCTTTTAATTACAGCGTATGTTCCAAAAGATAAAGAAAATACACTTAGAGTTTTCTTGAATGACAACAAAATAGCTTATATAATGACTGATCCATCTGCGAATGATAATATTCCAGTAATGCTTCAGAGTAATAGATACTCAGGTGCATTTCAAATGATAACTAAGTTGTTTCAACTTCCATATTATTTTGAATTGGATCTAACTCCTATGATAGCATTTTTCTATCCGATATTTTTCGCTTTTTGTTTTGGTGACTCTGGTTATGGATTAGTACTTACAGTGCTTTCTATAGTTGGGTTATTAACTAAGCTTAAGGGTAAAATGGTAGACATTGGTATAATAGGTGTTACATTAGGTGTGCTTACTATGGTTATGGGTGTAATGAATTCTGGTGTAGTATTTGGAGTTAACTTTGCCACTCTACAGAATATTCCTATATTCTATGAATTGAGCAAGTTCACTTTCATAACTGACGCTAAACCAAATTGGTTTTTAACACCATTTAATGCTGCTTTACTATGTGGATTATTCCAGATAATTATAGCACTTATACTTAATGTTGTTAATAGAATACGTTATGGAGATATAGCTGATATATGTGGTGCGGTAGGTAAATTACTTCTTATCCCTGGGCTTGTTTTATGGTTCTTGGGAGATATGCAGAATATGCCTGTTATCAAAAGTAACTTCAGTCCTTATTATTACTATTTAATAATAGTAGGACTTATAGGTATTTCGATTCTCACAAATATTGGTAAAAAACCAGATGTACTAAATTCTATTTTGAGTATATATTTTGCGGTAACAGGATTTATGGGAGATATTTTATCATATATTCGTTTATTCGCATTAGGTGCTTCAAGTGGTATTTTAGGCTTTGTTGTAAATGATATTGCTTTAAGCTTTTTAGGAGTTCCTTTTGTGGGCGTTGCTATTATGATACTTTTCCTAATAGTAGGGCATGCAGGTAATTTCGCTTTAAGCATATTAGGTTCTTTGGTTCACCCTTTAAGACTTACATTTGTAGAATTCTATAATAATGTAGGATTTAAAGGCGGTGGTAAAGAATATAAACCTCTAAAGAAAACAGAGGCTTTTAAGATTTAGATTTAAGTAAAATAATAAATAAAACAAACAATTAAAACAAGGAGAGATTTTATTATGGATTACACAATGAATACAGCGCTTTTTTTAGGCTATATCGGAGTAGGTTTGATGGTTGGTTTGTCGGGTATTGGTAGTGCAGTAGGTACTGCTATTTCAGCTATGACTACAATTGGTGCAATAAAGAAGAATAAAGATGCTTTCGGTAGTTGTCTTGTTCTTTCAGCACTTCCTGGAACTCAAGGTCTTTACGGATTTGCAGCATTCTTTATCATGCAGCCTTATCTAGTTTCAACAATATCTATTTTCCAAGGATCTGCGATATTGGGTGCTGGAATAGCTGTTGGTCTTGCTTGTATGCTTTCAGGTATTTTCCAAGGTAAAGTTTGTGCTAATGGTGTTGAGGCTTTAGGTAATGGTTATGATGTATTTGGTAACACAATCATCGTAGCGGTTTTCCCTGAGCTTTATGCGATTGTTTCATTCGCTACAGCATTCTTAATCAGCGGTTTAATTGCTTAAATTATAATAATAATTTAGCTATAATTAGATAATAAAGTCGTGGTATATTTTTATCACGGCTTTTTTATTTATTTTTTTCAAGCAAATATATAATTTCTTTTTTCATTTGAATATTTTCATTGTTAATTTTAAGTGCTGTTTCTAGTGAGTCTATGGCACTTTCATAATTATTTTCTATTGCATGTATTTGTGATTTTAGTAAATGATATTTGTAATTATTATTTTTAATATTGATTGATTTATCTATAATCTCGATAGCATTTTTTATATCATCTTCAAGCACATTTTTTTTATATTTATTTAATGCTTCATAAGCCTTCAAATATAAAATATAATGATGATTAGCACCCATAATATTTTCAGTTTCTTTTAATATTGCATTATTATTATTTCCATTTTTAAATGAGAATTCTAAATAATCGATGTTGAAATAAATATTATCCTGATAAAAATTTAAGAAATAACTATAAAGCTCTTCATTTTCATTGTTTTTAGTATTAATTTTTTTTTTGTAATATCCTATTAACGATGTATATGTATTATAATCGA
>CAMQVF010000064.1 GCA_947038115.1 uncultured Spirochaetia bacterium | reverse complement strand
ATGATCAAGAGAAGGCGACCTGTAACTATATGTAACTGAAAGTGCAGGAACAACCGACCAATCTTCGTATTTCCAATTAAATGCCGTAGATGAAGTGTGGTTTGTCTCTGAAAATATTAATGCGGACACTGACGGTGTAAAAGTTATAGTGTTCTTGTCATCTTTTATAGCTGTACGAATACTCATGCCTAAAAAAATTGATGTTTGCCAAAATGGATTTGCCGCATAAACAACTTTATTATCAAATATAATTCGAAGTGGATATCGTAATGATAAAGAATTATAATCGATACTCGCTTGCAAAAAATTATAGGGAATATCATAACCAAGTATAATTAAAGCATTATCATCAAAAGTCGGCGAAGAAACAAATGTCAAAACCCCTACTCCATTGAACAAATACTGAAAACCATCATTAATTAAAGGAATAGGAGCCCATGCAGCCCAAGGCTTAAAATAATTCATGCCATTAAATTTTTCCACATTAATGCTTTCATCAGGCACAAATGTTCCACTTATATTTTGTATAGAAGCGTCAACATCTAAAATATTTCCATAGTCATAATTTAATATATCAAAACTATCATTTTCATTATATTTCATTAATGCTTCATATTCAGAAAATGTTGCCTTGTAAAAAATAGACCCGTCTGAAGTAGCAATCGAATTAAACACCCCACCAGAATAATCCGTTTTATATACTTTTATTTCTTTTGTATTCATGTCTAAAATAGCTAGTTTGTAAAACCTATCATCATTATCATAAGAAAAAAACAATTTAGAATCGGCATAATTTAATGTCCGCACATATCGAAACAATTCATCATTATTCGTCTCAATTTTACTAAGCGTCTTGTTTTCATAATTATATATTCGTATGCTTTTAATACCATCTTCTGTAACAATAAGCGCAATATTCTCGTCATCAATAGCGACAGGGCTTGAATAGGCATATTGATAACTTGGCGGCAAAAGTAATTCAGTAATTCCATCAGGAGTTATATATATTAAAGTTGAATTATGCAAATCTTTAGAAATTCCAACAACACCATCTTTGAAATACCTTGCCGAATTAATATTTGTTAATTTTAACTTTGTATGCTTTTTGTTTTCTAAATCATATTCTTTGACTATATATTCATAAAACCCTCGTTTATACATTATAGAACTTAAAAGAATTTTATCGCCACCCGAAGACACGTCAATAGTCGCCGTAGTTTTATCAATGCCCACAATATTTTTAATTTTTTTATTAGTTTGAAGGCTATCATATAATTTTAATTTTGAGTCAGCTAAATCGGCATAATAAACTTTATTTTCAAAACTATCTAATGAAGGAATTAAAGCCTCTTTTTTAGTAATCCTACCTTCATAATTATCAGAAACATCTAAAACCGTAATATCTTGTTTAAAAGAAGCCCAAGCATCTATAAATTTAATGCCGTAAACATCTTCAAATATTTTATACATTCCAAATCGATATGAAAATAATGATATATAAATTCTTGTTTGCAACCGTCGCCAAAACAAAGCATATTTTTCCATTCCATAAGTATCTTGTAAATATTTAGAAAAAAGCCCACCATATTCATAAAAAATTCCACGAGGATAACCACTCCAAAATGATGCTTGATATGGCGTCTTGAAAACACCTTCTCTTATGTCCTGCCTTATAATCTGTTTAATTAGAGGATCATTGGCACGTCCAAAGCCGTCGAGACTTTCAAAACTCACAGCAACACCTTCTATCATAATGGGCTCAATATTTACAAATGTGAGAGCAAGCCAAGTACCAAAAATTGACGTTTGAATGCCTGCATTTGCTGAAGCAAGTGTCAGTAAATGTGTAAGTTCATGTTTAAAAATGCTGTAAAAATTATCTTTATATGTTGTAAAATCTTGACTCATTGGCGTGTCATACATAATAATAAAAGGATAAGGTGCAGGATAAGCGACAGCGTTAAATATATTTATATCAGGAGTTATTGTAACTGTAATTCTGCTATAAACCGTAGAATTGAGCAATTTAGAATTAATATCATAAACTTCATCGGCAAATGACGCCAAATGTTCGGCAGTACGCCTCGACTCTTCTGGAAAAACTATATCGAATTTTTCAGTTTCAATGACATAAAGCTTTCTTAGTGGTGTGAATGTTTGTGTGTATAAAAAATTAGCACATGTAAAAATTAAAATCGAAATTAAAAAAAATCTTTTCGTCATAAAATATAATAACAAGACTATGAACATGATAAATAGAATATCTATTTTAACTTGCAAATAAAATTAATGCTACTTTTTATTATAACTTATATTATTTTTATCAAGAATTTGTGCAGCTCTTTCTTTAAGTTTTACATTTAATGATGATTCAGCAAGTTCAATTATAGCCTCACGCATTTTCCCACTGCCACCATCTTCTTCGTGGATTTCCAATATAGCGAGACTTATTTGCTGTGAATTATCATTTTTAAATCGATATAACAACATATCAGCTATATCAGCATCATTTCTAAAATCTTTTAATGCTTTAATCGCATAAAGTCGTACAGATTCATGCTCACTTTTAGCAGAATTTACTATATCTTTCTTGACATCACCAAATTGAGAAAACTTAGGCAAAACATATACAATTCTCGCCGTAAGTTCTGGAATATCTTCTTTTAATATCTTTTGAGTTAATTCATAATTCGAAGCACTTGGATAAGCACCGATAGCAATTGCTGCCATATATCGTACATAAGCACTTTCAGTTGTGCTTGATAAAGAATTTGTTACAATCGATTGCCCAGCTAAAATTCCTGTTTCGCTAAAATATCTTAATATTTCTACTTTAGTATTTCCAGTAGAAGAATCTTTATCATAAATTTCAATTAAATAATCAGCCGCCGACTGAGCCTTAATTACTCCAAGAACATTTATAATCTCATCACGCATAAGACCACTTTGATTTGAAACAGCAGAAATTAATTTATTTTCAAAACGAATATCAGGATATATACTACACAAAGAATAAACTTCTTTAAGCACAGCTTCATCTTCATCATCTAATGCTATTAAAATTAAATCCTGCACATTATCATATTTACTTTTTGCGAAAAATTTAATAATCTCCATTCTCACACTAGAATCAACTTCTTTTGAAAAATGCTTTACTAGAATATCCATATTTGCATCTGTCTTTTGAGACTTATTTATTCTCGATATAGCAGACATTTTTTGGCTAGGAGTTCCATATTTAAACGCACTTATAATCTCTTCATTCACTTTTGCATCGCCATTATCAACCGATTTAACTGTGCCAATATCTCTATTCACAGTCTCTGAAAACAGAAGTGTACTACAAGTGAAACATATTGTAAATATAATAAGTATTTTTTTCATATTATAAACTATGCGTTCTCTTCAATCATAGGCTCTTCATTAATAATCATATCGTCAGTATTCTCTTCAATCAAAGGTTCTTCCTCAATTAAAGGCTCCTCTTCAATCAAAGGTTCTTCCTCAATAATCATATCGTCAGTATTTTCTTCGATAACAGGCTCAGCTTCTGTGTTAGCATCAATTATAAGAACTTCAGTATTCGCATTATTGTCGTCCATCTGATCCATTTCGTTAGTTTCTTCTTCTACTATAAAAGCCTCTTCTTTTCCACGATTATATTCAACTATATCATCAGAAGTTTCAGCCTTAAGATCAAGTTGAGAGACAACTTTTTTATATTGAGCAAGCTCTTCATCACTTTCAATTAATACAAATTCATATCGTCTAAGTTCTTTTTGAGTATAAAATTCAATTAAAGATTCACCTAAAGGTATTTCTATAACTCTATCAGCGACAATACCATCATTAACTAAATACTGCTTGCCAGCATAAGCACGCTTAACAGCAAGCTGATAATTATAAGGATATGCTATTCCTCTATTACTTGTATGAGCTTCTAAAACTATTCGTAAATTTGGATTATTATCTAAAATCGTTTTTATAACATCACCTAAAATATAATCAACATTTGTAGGTAAATTTGAGTCAGCAAATTTAAATATTATTTTATCATCCATAACCAAAATTCGACCACGTTCAGTCTCTCTAATGCTAACATTATCTGGAAGTATTAAAGTATCATCTTCTTCAACCGCAGGAATTACCAAAACAACAGGTTCTGGCTCTGGTTCAGGTTGTGGCTCTTCTACTACTGCAGGTAATTGTACAGCCCTAGGCGTTGCACATGAGACAGCAAATAATAATAAAGAAAATAATGCTATAATTACTAAATTTCGCATAAAAAAACTCCAAATCGAATTATTATGAAGTATATATAGAATTAAACTATTCTACCTCTTTCTTAATATCGACATTTTTTACGAAATTATTATATTTTATTAAATCATTTTCATTTTCTATTATGATAAATTCAAGTCTTCTATTCTCTTCCAATGTCGGATATTCAGGCAAACCTTCACCCAATGCCGATGTGATTAGTCTTTTTTTATCAACACCAAGATTTATTAAATAGTTTAAAGAGGCATCAGCTCTTCGTACAGATAATTGATAATTATAAGGATAAGCCTCACCCAATCTATTAGCATTTCCCTCAAGAACCATTTTAATACTTGGGTTCATATCAAGAATAGTCTTTGCTACATCGAATGACTTTATATACCCACTCATCATATTTGTTTCAGCATTATAAAAATGCACTATTTTCGGCGTAATAACTAAAACTTTACCTCTAGGAGTATCTCTTATTGTAGCATTTGGAGGTAGTTTAAGAACGTCCACAGGAGGCGGAGTAGCCTTTACTACAGGAGGTGGTTCTGGAGCTTCTACTATAACAGGTGTTGGTGCTGGCTCTTCTCTTTTTTGAGGTGCCGCACAAGATATTAGAAATACTGATAAAAATAAAATCGATAAAGTTAAATTCTTCATAAAGAACACATCCTTATAAGTTTTTTTTTGCGACCATTCAAAACCAAACAGAAGCATTACATATTATAATCTTTATATCAAAAAAATCAATGGTATTATAAAAGATATATTCAAAGCAAATACTACTCAAGAAAAAAAACAATTATGAACTCTATCTCCTTGACTTAATGCTATATTATAGTAGAATTAGTAATAGTTTATTTTAATAACAATAGTGAAAGTTGTTTAAAAAATAACGAAAAATAATAAATAAAGACAATAAATGAAAAAAAGTAATGACGAATCGAAAATAAAAGTAATACCATTAGGTGGCGTACAAGAAATTGGAATGAACATAACTGTTATCGAGTATGGTAATGAAGTAATAATAATCGACTGTGGATTTATGTTTCCAAAGTATCACATGCTAGGAATAGATTATGTAATACCTGATACTAATTATCTTGAAGGCAAAAATATAGTAGGAATGTTTCTTACTCATGGACATGAAGATCATATCGGCTCTATCCCACATATACTTAGAAAATTCCCAAATATACAAATATATGGAACAAGACTAACAATAGCATTTTTACAAGCAAAACTTAATGACTATAGAGGCGAATATAAAAATATAAAATTAAAAGAGCTTTTACCTCGAACAAAAATAGAAGCAGGTCTTAATTTTGAAATCGAATTCATTAGAGTAAACCATAGTATCCCTGACAGTGTAGGAATAGCTATCACAACTCCTCTGGGTGTAATCATTCACACAGGAGACTTTAAAATCGATTTAAACCCAATTAATGGTACTTTTATCGATTTATATAAATTTGCTGAGTATGGTGAGAAAGGTGTTTTATTAATGCTTTCAGACTCGACCAATGTTGAGAACCCGGGGTTTTCTTTATCTGAAAGTGCTGTAGCTAAAAAAATGAATTCTATTTTCAAACATAATGAAGGAATGATTATAGTAGCAACATTTGCAAGTAGCATCGATAGAATTCAAGATTTAGTAAATGCCGCTAAAAATAATGATAAATATGTCGCTTTCTCTGGAAGAAGTTTGCTTAAATATACAAAAATAGCTGAAGATTTAGGCTATCTTGATTTATATAAAAATTTAATTATTCCTATAGAAAAAATACATAAATATCCTCGTAATAAAGTTGTATGTATAACTACGGGTACTCAAGGTGAGCCCTATTCTTCATTAACATTAATATCATCGAATTCACATAGACATATAAAAGTTGAAGAAGGCGATCTTGTTATATTCTCTTCTAGTGTAATTCCAGGCAATGAAATATATGTTACAAAAATGATTAATAATTTATTCGACTTGGGTGCTAAATTAGTTGAAGAAGATAAAAAACTTCTACATGTTTCAGGTCATGCTTCTAGTAAAGATTTGAAACTTATGTATAGACTTATCAAACCGAAATATTTCATCCCGATACACGGAGAAAAAAGACATTTAATAAAACATATAAAACTAATAGAAAGTTTAATTGGTTTAGAAACTAATGGATTTTTGCTATATAATGGAAATGTTCTAACAATAGACCACAACCTTGAAGCATCTATTGGCGACCCTATTGAAATGAAAAATATATATGTTGACGGAAAAGGTGTCGGTGGGCTTGAAGAAGGAATATTTAGCGACAGAGCACAATTATCAATTAATGGTGTTGTCGTTGTACATATTAACATATATAAAACAGCAAATGGATATAATATTATTACAAATGTCGATAGCAGAGGTTTTGTATATAATGGTGGCGAGAAAGATAGTCTTAAAAAGAATGAGGTTTTAATAAGAGAAGCTAAGAATGTAGCTACTGATTCGGTAAAAAGACTTTTGGATAAAAATAAGAAAAATCTTTCTACTATGCGTTATGAAGTTAAAGAGTCATTAAAAAGAAAATTTATTCATCTATTAGGCAAAGAGCCTGTAATATTTGCATGCATTAATATGGTCTCACAAGACATACTTAATACTATGCCAAATAATCCACAAAATAAAATAATAGATGCAATTAAAGATAATGGTAATGCAGAAGGAGAACTAGCGTGCAAGAAGAGTATAGAGAAGAAACCCAAATCACCAACGAAGAAAAAACCGTTAAAAAAGAAGAAAACGGAAGATGCAAAAGTGGAGTTATCGGAGTAGTTCTAACTTCAGCCATTGTACTATCAATTATATTAGCAATTGTAAGTATAACATTAAAATCCAATAGTGGATTTCCTACAAATACTAGCTCATCTTCTACTTCTGAAAAAGGTGTTGGTCTTATAAAACTTAGAGGCGCTATATCATTTAATAATAGCCAATATTCTTCATTTGGAATATCTGCACCTAGTATAGTTGAAAAACTAAAGAGTGATTTTGAGTTTTTTGTTAATGACCCTAATACACTTGCGATAGTTATTTCGATAGACAGCCCCGGTGGATCACTCACCGCTTGCGAGTCGACACTTAAAGACTTAAAAAAATTAAAAGAAAAAACTGATAAACCTGTGATAATATCTTTTCAAGAAATTGCTGCAAGTGGTGGATATTATCTTGCGATGATTGGCGATGAGATATTTGCTAATGAGTCAACTCTCACAGGTAGCATAGGTGTTATAATTTCACTTATGGATGTTTCTAAGTTATTAGATAAATATGGCGTAAATATGTATTCTATAACCAGTGGTAAAAATAAAGATTCTTTAAGTCCTTATAAAGCACCTACGCCAGAAGAGCTTAACTATTGGCAGACTATGGTTTCAGATATGCTTGGACAATTCACAAATGTTGTCATAGAGTCTCGTGGTGATAGGCTAAAGGGTGATAGAAATGATATTTTTGATGGCCGTGTTTTTATAGGACAAGATGCTATAAAATATGGGCTTATCGATCAAATTGGTAACCTTGATGAAACTATTAGTTATGCTGCAGGGCTTGTAGACCTTAACACTGAAAACCCAAATGTAATTCTTAGAAAAGAAAACAAAGCGGGACTTTTGCCACTTCTACTTTCAAGTGTAAATAAAACTTTGTCTAAAAAAAGTAGCATATATGAGAGTATGCTTAATACTGAAAATATAGGAGTTCCAATGTATCTTTATGTACCTGGGGCTAAGTATGAATAAAGCCACATTACACAAAGATATATATGACTCACTTACAAAGCCAGAGTATTTAACATCGACTAATATAAGTCTTAAAAATTCTTTTTTGATATTTATTCTGTCTTTAGCTTCTATATTATTATCAAATATTTATATTAACGATTATAAATTAAATATAATAATTATCATATTTATGCTTTTTTCATTTATAGGAATTGGCATAATAACAGCTATGCTTAAAATATCAATAATTGCGACAGTCGCATCAGTTGCTTTAACTTATAAAGATGACAAAAACCTGCAGACATTTATATCGAATATATTTGGAGCTTCATCAATATTTATACTGCTACTACCAATAGCATTCATATCTAATATGATAACTCCAATTAAAAATGTTATTTTTATATTATCGTTTTTAATTTTAATCGCATATTACATACGTTTATTTTATATTATTATATTAAATACTTTTAATACAGCCAAAAAATATAATGGAATAATATTATTATTAATACCTATATTTTATTCTTTTTTATATATTTCTTGTTTTGGATTATTTATAACTAGCATGTTTTTGGGTGTTCTTAGCAATATATGAAGATTTTAACAAAATATACTATGAGAGAAATTTTAGGCCCATTCGGTGCGGGGGTTCTTTTTTTCACATTCGTATTTGTAGTTCAGCTTTTACCAGAAATATTCAGTCTTATAATTCAAAATGATGTTTCTCCCGTACAAGCATTTGAAATATTTATGTATACCCTTCCATTTAATATAGGCTTCATAACGCCAATGTCGGTGCTAATGGCTACAATTATGGGCTTTGGCCGACTTTCAAGTGATAATGAAATTATAGCGATGAGAGCATTAGGTGCTAATCATCTAAGAATATATAAACCTGTTTTCGTATTTGGACTTATAATATTTATTGCTTGTTTTTTCTTTAATAATTTTATTATGACAGAATCAAATTATCGATATCGAGCATTAATTGGATATTTAGTTAATATAAGACCGTCTATAGCTCTAAAAGAAATGGAGTTTGCAAACATTCCTGAGGTTAATATATCGATATCGGCTCGAGAAGTAACATCGACGAATATGTACAATGTTGTTATATATGACAAAGGAAAAGATAATGCTCCAAGACGAATTATAACATCGGAGACTGGAAGATGGATAAATAATAAGGCGAATTCTGGACTTATAACGCTTCAACTTAGCAATGGAATTGTTCAAGAAGTTATTGATGGAGGCATTGTATCTAATGATTTTAATATATTTGAATCATTGAATATTAATATATTAAGAGATGTTCAGACAAAAATTGGCGGACATAGCAGAGGTTTAAGAGAGTCATCTTCATTAGTTATATTTAAAAAAATGAAGAATTTTAGATCCGCAGCTTCTGATAATTATAAAATAGAATTAATAAATAAAATAGATTTTACATACAAAACTACAACAAATGAAATGATCAGCAATATTAACATTGAATATATTAGTCAAACGAATGAGTTAATAAGCACTATCAACACTAAATATATTAGTCAAACGAATGAGTTAATAAGCACTATCAACACTAAATATATTAATCAAACGAATGAGTTAATTGGCAATATCAACACTGAATATATTAATCAAACGAATGAGTTAATTGGCAATATCAACACTGAATATATTAGTCAAACGAATGAGTTAATTGGCAATATCAACACTGAATATAT
>CAMQVF010000063.1 GCA_947038115.1 uncultured Spirochaetia bacterium | reverse complement strand
GTGAACCTACAAAAACTAACACTCGGTTTTAAAATATTTTTTATATCCAAAAAAAGATATTTGATTACTTGACTTTTTTAACAAATGATATCATACTGAGAAAGCAAAAAGAATAGTAGTAGATTTTTAGAATTATAAAAGAGAGATAAAATGCTTAATATTATAAGAGTGGGTTGTTATACCCTAGATTTAAATAACTGGACTTTTTTAGTCACTATTTTTAAGCCTTTTAAGAAAGGCATTGATCTTTTTACAGATTTTTTTATGAGAAATGCGACGCAGTCGTTCTTTACCTCTTTGGTTAAACATCTAGCTTATCTTTTCGCGATTATAACTAGCTGTGTCGCTTTCGATATTTTTCTTCAAAAACATTTGACAAAATACTATTATTTGATAGAATAACAGACTATGAGTTATAAAGTTATCGCAAGAAAGTATCGCCCACAAAATTTTGAAGAAGTTATAGGACAAGATCATATAACTAAAACAATATCGAAGAGTATATCTCAAGGTAGAGTTGCTCATGCCTATCTTTTTTCAGGCCCTCATGGCGTAGGAAAAACCTCACTTGCAAGAATTATAGCGAAAGCATTAAATTGCAAAGAAGGTCCAACTGATAAACCTTGTGGCAAATGTAGTTCATGCGAGGCTATAACATCGGGCACTCCACTTGACGTAATTGAAGTCGATGGAGCTAGCAATCGAGGTATTGAAAATATACGCTCAATAATTGAAAATGTTAGAATATCCCCAGTCGGTGGAAAATATAAAGTATATATTATAGATGAGGTTCATCAAATAACCAATGAAGCTTTTAATGCATTGCTTAAAACATTAGAAGAACCCCCACCACATGTTGTTTTTATTTTAGCAACAACTGAAGCCACAAAAATTCTACCGACTATACGAAGTCGTTGCCAGCAATATACATTCAAACTTTTATCGCTTGATGATATGATTTTAATTCTCAAATCCATTTTGTCAAAAGAGACAATTGAATATGATAATGAAGCCATATTTTTAATTGCAAAAGAATCGAGAGGCAGTGTTCGTGATGCTGAAACTATTTTAGAAAAAATGATAGCTTATACTGCTGATAAAAAATCGATTAAGGCTGAAGATGTCATCGCTATAATTGGTAGTAATAACTTTGGATATATTAAAAAGTTTTTTGATTGTTTAATTAGTGGCGATAAAAAAGAATATTTCTTATTCATAAAGTCGATGTTTGAAAAAGCATTAGAACCTAAAACATTTATGAATGACTTAATAGAATATATGCGAATAGTTCTTATGATGAAAAGCGGGATTGATGATATAAAAATATTAGAAATACCCGAAAGTGAAAGAACCGATATTGTTCCATTTTGCAATCACTTCAATGATCAAGAAATTGAGAAAATTTTAGAACATATATTAAATGTTGAAGAAAGAATAAGAGTAGCATCTCAACCGAAAACTATATTTGAAATGAGAATGTTGCTTTTGCTCGATATGAATAATTTGATGAGTCCAATAAATACTTTATCTTCAAATAATAATATGCAAAGTGCTAATGACAAAATAAAAAATAATATCGGTGCAAATCAAACAAACCAACTTGAGAAACAAGACTCCCCTATTGATAATATGACAGCAAATACTGATGATAAAAAAATTCTATTTTATCGTAAAATTTTATCTTTTATAGAAGTGCAAAGCCCTGCAGTCTATTCACTACTTTCGCAAGGAAAAGCGATGTCAAGTGCTGGTGCTGTTTTAATTGTAGAGTTGCCTGATAGCATATATGAAGCGGTTACAGAAGATAAACGCATAAATGAACTTGTACAAAAAGCGATATCAAATGCTACTTCAAATAAAAATGTACATATAAATTTTAGAAAATCAGAAGAACCTAATGATGTACTTGATAAATTAAAAAATACCTTAGGTGCGACTGAGGTAGATTAATACTCGGTTAATGTCTCGCCATATTCCAATTTAAGTTTTCTGTCTGTAAGTTTTGCTTGCGACTGAGAATGTGTAACAAGTATTAAAGTAAATCCTATTTTTTTGGACATATCCCACAACATTTCTTGAACGGTATCAGCATTTTTTTTATCGAGATTCCCTGTGGGCTCATCGGCAAGTAATACTAATGGAAAGTTAATTAAAGCTCTTGCAATTGCGACTCTCTGTGCTTCGCCACCTGAAAGCTCTCCAATTCTATGTGTCATTCTATTTTGAAGACCTACAAGCTCAAGTAAATGTTCTGCCCTTTGAGAAGAATCCTTTTTATTATATTTTGTCATAAGTGAAGGAAGCATCACATTTTCTAGTGCAGTAAATTCGCCAAGTAAGTTATGAAACTGAAAAACATATCCAAGTGATGTGTTTCTAAAACTCGCAAGTTCCGACTCGTTCATCTTCTCAATTTCTTTATCTTCTATACATATCGACCCGCTTGTAATACTATCAATACCGCCAATCAAATTAAGCAATGTAGTTTTGCCACTACCCGACTCGCCTGTAATTGCTAATATCTCGTTTTTATATATATCAAGAGTTACACCCTTTAATACTTCAACTTTAGGAGGGCCTAAGTAAGTTTTTTTCAAGTTATTTATTTTTATTAAAACTTCTTTATTCATATCGCAACACCTCCGCTGGTTTATAACGACTTGCTATAGAAGCTGGGATTATTGCGAATATAACAGATAATGAAAAAGAGATTAATGCAATTAATAATACTTGTGAATATTTAATAATAGAAGGAAGCCCATCTGTTAAATAATATATATCAGCAGGAAAAATCTCTGGAATAATTGGACCATTAAAGCCAAATAAAAATTTAGGTATAAACCATAAAATATTAACCATAAACTGAAGCAATAAACGTAAAAGCTCCAAAGTTTCATTAATATTATAGGCTAAAATTAATCCTATAATAACACCTAAAATTGTCCCGACCAGACCAATTATCGCACCTTCAAGAAAAAATACTTTAGCGACTCGGCTTGGTTTAAGCCCCAATGTTTTAAGAATTGCGATGTCTCGTCTTTTATCCTTTACAAAAATTATCTGGCTTGATGCTATATTTAAAGCAGCAATTAAAATAATAAATGAAAGTATTAAAGTGAGCATTAATTTTTCTGTATGCAAGGCTTGAAAAAAGTTTCTATCAAAAGATGTCCAAGGCATAACATTATAAAATTGATGAAGAGATGTGTCTATTTCTGTAGCAATTTTTTGTGCATTAATAAAATTCTTAGTTTTTATAGATACTCCAGTAACAGAGTTCGTATATCCAGCCATCGTCGAAGCGCTTTCAAGCGGAACTATAACCATTTTACTGTCGTACTCATAATAACCAGTTTTGTAAATACCCGAAACTGTGAATGTTTTTTTTATAGGTCTAAAGCCTGAATCGAAACTACCAGCGGCGGTGATTATATCTAATTCTGAACCTAAACCCAAAGCATAAATATAAGCCATTTCACTGCCTATTAAAGCATTATTCGACTTAGCTAAACTATAATTTCCTTCTTCAAAATTAAAATATCTATCAAAATCTTTATCGCTTTTAAAAACCGAATCTTCAAAACTTCTAACATTAACAAGCGTTGTAAAACCATAACTACGCATAATCGCAGGTAAAGATATATATGGATAAGAACTTAAAATATTTTCATTCGAGCTAGCAACAGCCATCACATAATCATATCGCTTCAAAGGTCTATCCGAATAGCTTGAAACATCTATATGAGAACGCATGCCTATTATTTTATCTCTAATATCTTCTTGAAAACCATTAACAACAGATAAAACAGTAATCATAACCATATTACCTACAATTATACCAATCAAACATATTATTGTGATTATAGATACAAATGAGAATCTTTTTTTTGTTGTTAAATATCTTAAGCCAAGCATTAATTCAAGACGCAATTGAAACTCCTTAAAAGAATACCTCTATAAAATTATACAAATGAATAATGTTTAATTCTCTCATATTTAAACACTTGAACTGGTCGGTCATCAAATATAAACGAATGAACTTTTGTTTTTAAGAAATCTTTTTCATCTACACATGGGAAAAATCTGTCGCAACTATAATTTTCTGGAATATGTGTCAGATATAATTTATCAGCATAACATAGAGACTGTTGATAAATTTGAGCTCCACCAATAATAAAAATCTCATGATTCTTTTCTTTTAGAGCATAAAATAAAGCATCGTCTAATGAATTTTTATATATCAATGAAGTTGAACCATTATTTTCACATTCTTTAATTTCTTTATTTCTAGTTATAATAATATTACATCTATTTGGAAGAGGAACCGATTTTATTGACTCAAATGTATATCTACCCATAATTACAGTAGAATTATTAGTCATCGACTTAAAAAATTGCAAATCTTCTTTTATACGTCCCCAAGGCATGTCATTATCAAGCCCAATACCAAATTTATTATCAACAGCCGCAATAAGCGTTACAATCATACAGCGACCTCGCCTTTTATTGTTGGATGATGAGTATAATTATGAATATGAAAATCTTCATACTGATGATCAAATATAGTATTTCTATCGTCAATTGTGAGCAATGGACTATTATAAGGTGCTCTTTCTAATTGCAATTTTACGGCATCAATATGATTAGTGTAAATATGGGCATCGCCAAAAGTCATAATAAGTTCTGAAGCTCTAAGAGAAGAATGTTTTGCAAGCAGACGAGCAAATATCGCATAAGAAGAAATATTAAAAGGAACACCTAAAAATAAATCTGCCGAACGTTGATATAAATGAGTTATAAGTCTTTTATCATTAGTTACAGAAAATTGGCACATCATATGACAAGGAGGCAAATGCATTTTATCGATTTCACCAACATTCCAAGAATTAAGTATTATTCTTCTTGAATCAGGATTATGCTTCAGACTTTTAATAATATTAGAAATCTGATCGATTTTTCTGCCTTCATTATTCTGCCAAAAACGCCATTGCTTTCCATAAACAGGACCAAGCTCCCCCATTTCATCAGCCCACTCATCCCAAATATGAACACCATTATCGACTAAATATTTTACATTAGTGCTACCTGATAAAAACCAAAGTAGTTCTATAATAACACCTTTTAAAAATACTCGTTTCGTCGTAACAACAGGAATATTATCACCTTCAAGTTTGAAACGTAATTGAGGGCCAAATATACGTTTAGTGCCAATACCCGTTCTATCTTTATGTTCTTCACCTTCATTTAATACTTTTTGTAGTAAATCTAAATAGGCTTTCATCTTCTTCTCCTAATAATCGCGAGCCTAATATACAAACCATATTAGAAGCATATCAAACCCAAACGGCATTTTATCAAACTAAGCCTTAAAATTAAAGACTTAGATTGATTACTAAAATAATATTAAAGTTCTTGTACTATCTCTTCAACTTTAAATACTTCTAAAACATCGCCTTTTTTAAGATCACTAAAGTTATCAATAGAAGCTCCACATTCATAACCAGATGCAACTTCTTTAACATCATCTTTAAGACGTTTCAAACTAGTAATTTTTGATGTATTAATCAATATTCCATCACGAATAATACGAACTCCAGCATTACGCTCGGCTTTACCACTTGTAACATAACAACCAGCAATAACACCAACTTTAGGAATTCTAAATATATCTCGAACTTCAATAGTTGCTATATCAATTTCTTTTTTCACTCTATCAAGTGATCCTTTCATAGCACGTTGAATCGATTCAATTGCTTCATAAATAATATCATATTTTTCTATAGATACGCCAAGTTTGTCAGCTAAATCTCTAGCTTTCATACTAGGTCGAACTCTGTAAGAAATAATGAGTGCATTTGAAGCATGAGCTAGGTTTACATCACTTTCACTAACAGCACCCGATGCTGCATATATAGAAACAAATCTAATTTTATCACTTTGTATTTTTGTCAAAGCATCACGCAATGCCTCGGCAGAACCTTGAACATCAGCTTTAATTATTACTTTAAACTCTCTCATAGATTCTGAAGCAATTTTTTCATATAAGTTATCAAGCGTTACACGAACATTAGATTTTAATGCTTCATGTTGTTTTAATAATTCTCTTTTGCTAACAATGCCTCTTGCTTCTTTATCATCTGCTACGACGTTAAAATCTTCACCAGCTAAAGGAGTTTTTTGAAAACCTAAAACTTCAACAGGAGTAGAAGGCTTAGCCTCTTTAATACGTCTACCAGTATCATCTATCATCGCACGAACTTTACCTATTGATAAACCACATACGAAGTAATCGCCAATTCTAAGAGTACCATTTTGAACAAGAACTGTACCAACCGCACCACGTCCCGAGTCAAGTGAAGCTTCAAGAACCACACCCAAAGCATCTCTATCAGGATTAGCTTTAAGTTCTAAAACTTCAGACTGTAATATAATAGCTTCAAGCAATTGAGGTATACCCTCTTTCGTTTTAGCACTCACGCCTACGAATTGAGTTTCACCACCCCATTCTTCAGCAATAAGACCATGTTCAGACAGTTGAGATTTTATTTTCTCCATAGTCGCATCAGGTGTATCCATTTTGTTTACAGCAACAATAATAGGCACTTTAGCTTCTTTGGCATGATTAAGTGCTTCAATAGTTTGTGGCATAACACCATCATCAGCAGCGACAACCAAAATAACAATATCTGTACTTTTAGCCCCACGTGCTCTCATCATAGTAAAAGCGGCATGACCTGGAGTGTCAATAAATGCGACCTCTCCACTATCAACTTTAACTTTATAAGCACCAATATTTTGAGTAATTCCACCACTTTCAGAAGATGTTACATTACTTTTTCTTATTGCATCAAGAAGTGAAGTTTTACCATGGTCGACATGACCCATAATTGTAACAACTGGTGGTCGTGAAATCAAATCCTCTGGATTATCTGCCACAACATCAATAGTAGCCTCTTCATGCAAAGAGATTACATTTATTTTACAACCAAAGTCATCGGCTATAATTGTTGCAGTATCAGCATCGATAATATCATTAACACGAGCCATAATTCCCATAGGGATAAGCTTAGAAATTATATCGGATGCTCTTAAATTCATTTTTTTAGCTAAATTACCAACAGTAATGCTCTCCATTATGTTGATCTCTTTTTCTACACTAGCAAGACGTTGTTCTTGTTGTAGTTTTTTAGCTTGCAATTTAGTATATGTTCTACTTTCTTGCCTTTTAGCCGCCTCTATTTTATCATCACGAAAAGGATATCTTTTATCATAAACACGCTTTTTACCTGCATCTCTTTTAGGCGCATTGTTATTATTAGGAGGAGGAGGGCCAGAACCCTGAGGTTTCCTTACAAAAGGTGAGCCTGCACTACTAGGCGGCGCAGAAGTTCTTGGCTTTTGAGTATTATTGTTATTAGAAGAATTTAACGGAGGCCTCTGATTAGTAGGAGCTTGAGGTGCAACAGTAGAATCAGCACTATTAACTTTTATCTTTATCGTATGTTTTACTGGAGCTTTCGGTACAGGCTTTTTTATATGCCTTTTTACAGCTACAACCGAATCTGATTTACTCTCAACAGACTCTTCTGGTTTAACTGATTTTTTCACAATAAAAGTTAAAGGCTTTTGACTATCAGTCTCTTGATCACCTTCACTTTTTTCTATATTTTCTTTCTCATTTTTTTCAGGCATTTAAATTCCTATAATTATTAATTTATATATTAATTATTACCTCTTGGTAATATCTCTTGTTGTGTTTGTTGCTGACCTAAACCTTGCTGAGGCATTAGAGAAGGTGAACCCAATATCTCATTATTACGCTCAACAACAGCCCTATCTTTCAAGTCAACTATTTGTCTTTGTATTGACTGCTCAGCAAATGCCATTTTATAAAGCTGATTTATACCAGGGCGTGTTTGTGTAGTAAATTCTGTAATACCATATGCTTGAGCTATTTGAGCTTTTGCTTGGTCAAAGAATGCTCTTGCTTGTGCTTCTGTAGGATCTGGAATGTTTTTAGAAGCTTCAGCCATTAATTGTTGTGTATAATACTGTATTTTAAGATTTCTTAAAGCAGCATTCATTATTGCTTTAGATTCTTCACTTTCAAAGAACATATCTTCTTCTGCTTTTTGCAAAAGTAAAATGTCACTGATGATTTTTTCAGCATAAGCCTGTTTTGTATTATTGTCGTTTATAGCTAAAGCAATTTGCTCTTCAGGTTGTCCATTTAACTTCATAAAAGCTTTTAAATCTTTATCAAAAGAATCACTTGGAATTTGAGTATCATCAATTTTGATTACCCACTCACCTTCTCCAACTGTAAGATATGATATAGAATCACTAGCTGAAGACGAACCACCTTTTTTATCACAAGAAACAATAAAAACAAAAAGTATAGATATAAAAACTATGCTCATAATATTTCTAATTTTCATTACTTTAATCTCCTTAATATATCTAATATTTACTAAAATTATATATTATAGTAAACTGATAAAATATTCTATCATATAAATATATTTTCGCAAGTATTTAAGAAAAAAATAGTTGTTTATTTTGCAAACTAAGTATATAAAACTTGTGCTTAGTATAAATTTAACCTAAAATATTTATATTATGAAAATATCATCTCTTGTTTTTATTATATTAATTTTTACTCAATTATCTTTATACAGCCTAAATGTATTTATAGATAGTAACGCTTTAATCGATTCCAAAGATAACATAGACAAAAATATAGAAAAGATTATAAGAGAACATGTTTATATTGGAAATAATGTTTATATTTTTTCATCAAATAATAAGCTACAAAAAGATTATATAAAAAAAGTATTTCATAATATTAAATTTATTAATGAGTTTGAAATGAACTTACTTATAAAATCAAACTCTGTATTTTATGTAAATAGTAACGATATAATCAAAAAACTAAATAAAAAAAATATTAAATATATAAGAGTTATAACTGAAAATGACTTGCTAAAAAATGCTGAACTGTTGAAATTACAAGATGAAAATAATTCGGATTTATTACTTTCATATAAAATAATAGAAAACATAAAAATACCACTGATTAAAAATAATATAAAAGTGCATGACGGCGACAGCATTTATTATGAAAATATTAGCTATCGACTTTTAGGCTTTGACGCACCCGAACGCACTCAAGAATATGGAGTCATCGCCAAAAATTACTTGGAAGAATTAATAAAAAACGCTAATAAAATTTATCTATCGCCTGCCGAAAAAGATATTTACAACAGAGTTTTATGTCATCTTTATATCGATGATGTTCCAATCGCATATTATATGATGATTTCACGAATGGGCATACAAACCATCACGTCATATGGAGACAATGGCTTTTCAACTATCGCCGAGAACATATTATTTTTAAGCAGAACACAAGGACGACTGCCATTTATCAGCCCGAAAAAATTTAGAGCTGGCGAGAAAAAAGACAAAATAATTAAAACCAAAGCGAAATCGAAAAAAGTGCACTTACTCTATAACAACGATATTATTTTCAACTACACCAAAAATGGATTAATCGACTCAATAACCACGAACAAATAAACAAAAGCCTATTTAGCCCCAGCATCTTTTAGTAATTTAACTATCTCAGTATAGCTAGTATAAGATGCAATATATAATGCAGTATTACTCCAGCTATCTTGAAGATTAATATTAGCTCCAGCTTCTATTAAAGCTTTCACAATTTCTGTATAGCCATTTAAAGAGGCCTTCATTAAAGCAGTCCAGCCCTCATTACTCTCTTGTATATTAACATCCGCTCCAGCTTCTATTAACACTTTTACTATC
>CAMQVF010000062.1 GCA_947038115.1 uncultured Spirochaetia bacterium | reverse complement strand
GCCAACACTTTGGTATATGTAAAAGGTGAGGGAATCGTCTTAGCTGAGCCATCAGTTGTGGCGGTTGAAAAAAGTACAGGTCATGTTATTGCTGTTGGAAACGAAGCTAAGCAAATGTTAGGTAAAGTTCCCGGTGAAATTTCAGCAATTCGTCCAATGCGTGATGGAGTTATAGCTGATTTTGCTACTGTAGAAAAAATGATTAGATATTTTATCGCTCGTGTACACAATAAAAAAACTCTTATTAAACCGAGAATTGCTATAGGTATTCCTACGGGCATAACTGAGGTTGAACGCCGCGCGGTTAGAGAAAGTTGTGAGCAAGCTGGTGCTAGAACTATTTTTCTTATCGAGCAAGCAAGGGCAGCGGCAATTGGTGCTGATATACCTATTAATGAACCTTGTGGAAATATGATAGTAGAAATTGGTGGCGGAACTACTGAAGTTGCTGTGTTATCACTTGGTAGTATTGTTAAGAGTTCATCTATTCGTGTGGGTGGAGACAAACTCGATGACGCTATTATTCGATATATGCAGAGGACTCATAATATTTATATTGGTGAGAGAACGGCTGAAAATATTAAAATTAATATTGGAAATGCTTTTAGAGGCACAGTCGCTACTACAATGGATATTCGTGGGCGTGATTCGGTTTCTGGACTTCCTAAGACTTTAACTGTTAATAGTTCTGAAGTAAAAGAAGCTATTCAAGATGTTTTGTCTGAAATAGTCGAGGCTGTTAAGTCAGTTCTTAATCAAACACCACCTGAGCTTTCTGCTGATATTGTTGAGCGTGGAATTGTTATGAGTGGTGGAACTTCGCTTTTGCCTGGCTTTACAGATTTAATATCTATTGAAACTGGCGTGCCTGTTATATTAGCTGAATCGCCACTTACTTGTGTCGCCATTGGTTGTGGTAAGTTTATTGAAGAGGCTAAAAATTTAAAAAACTATAGACGTTATTCTTAAAATACTGTGAATATTATATCAAAGCATAAAGTCATTATTATATATATAATGCTTAGCGTTTTATCATCCTTGCTTTTGGTTTTACATAAAAGTAATTTTTCATTTGACGTGAGAACTATATATTCTTTAAGTATTTACCCACTTCAAAGTGCTACTAAAAATATATCGCAAGCTTTTGTAAAACTTTACACTGGCATAAGTGATATATTGATTTTGCAAGACCAAGTTGATATATTTAGAGGAAGAATTGCTGAGCTTGAAGGGACAGCCTTAGAGTATGATCAGCTTTATAAAGAGAATATTCGGCTAAGACAAATATTGAATGAAAAACCTGAAGACGAGTATGCTTTAGAATTCGCTGAGATAGTCTCTAAAGACCCTCAAAACTTCTATACTACGTTGATAGTTAATAAGGGTAGTGTTCATGGAGTAGCCACTGGTATGCCCGTTATAGCTTATCAAAATGGCAGAAAGGGTTTGGTTGGAAAGGTTGTTGAAGTTAGGCTTTATAATAGTAGGGTTTTATCGGTTGTTGATCAGCGTTCGAAAACGTCTGTAATGCTAGAGGCGTCTCGGTCTACGGGGATTATGTCAGGGCAGAGTCCTAAGTCGGCACAAACCTATTTAGAATATATCGACAGAGAAATTGACGTTGAGGAAGGTGAGAGGGTTATAACGAGTGGCATGGGTGGACTTTACCCGAAAGGTATTTGGGTTGGAAATATATTTAAAGTTGAGAAAAAAAGTTATGGATTATTCCATGATTTATATATTGAACCGATAGTTTCTTTTTCTTCGCTTGAAGATGTTTATATAGTTAAGAAATTACCCGATGAAGAGGTTATAGAACTTTTGGACGAGTATGATGTGATAGAAGATATTCCTACATATAGGGGGAGATAAAAATTGAAAAGAGCTATAACTATTACTCTAACAGCTATTTTGCTTGTACTTATTCAAGCATCTCCTGCATATGACTTGCTTAAATTTTCTATAGGTGGCAAGCCAGATTTGCTTCTTATATTTGTGGCATTTATAGCATGTAGATACGGGTCTTTTGAAGGTGTTGTATATGGTTTTATTGTAGGGCTTTTACAAGATGTTATTAGCATGGGAATGCTTGGCACTTACTCTATTGTATTTCTTAATGTAGGGCTTTTTATAGGATTTTTTAATAATAGAATATTTTCACAACAGATGACGGCAGGTATATTTTTATCGGCTATTTCTTGTGTTATAAAAGTTATAGGCTTATTCATTATTACGGCAATTTACTATGATTTTTCAAGCGTAGCTGTACTTATAAGGTCGGAACTTTTTATATCTATGCCTTTGACTATGGTTCTAGCAACCCCTATGTTTATTCTGTTTAGCAAATTAGCGCCTTTATTATATGACAGAAGGAGTATATATGTAGGCGACAATACGTCTAGATATGTTAAATAGCAAATGAAACAACAATCTGAAGTTGAAATTAAGTTAAGATTAAAAGATTTCCCAAGCACTCTCCAGTGGCTTAAAAATAATGCGGTACTAAAGAAGAGATTTTTAAAAAAAGATATTTATTACGCTAAAAAATCTAGTATAGAAAAGCAGTCGGTTATGCTCGATGAGTGTATTCGCTTGAGAATTGAAAACGGCGGTTATACATTTTGCACCAAAGTTCGAGATATGAGTGATGGCGTAGAAATTAATATTGAACGTGAAGAGATTTTTAGTAAAAAAAGAAGTAGTGATATAGTAAGATTTATACACTCAGTTTTGGGCTATTCTGAATACGTAAAAAAAGAAAAAAAAGGCAAATGTTTTGTCTATAAAAATGCAATAATTGATATATCGAAAGTTTCAATGCTTGGCGATTTTTTGGAAATAGAAATGTTAGACTCTGATTTAAGCATAGATGAGCAGATTAAACATATAAAATCTATCATGCTTGATATGGGGTTAGATGAGAGTGACGTTGAAGTTACTCCTTATGTAGTGCTTTTAAGTTGTTTGTATCATAAAAAAAATTAAATTTAATAAATTCCTGAGATTATGCGAATTTAATTCTAAATTTAGATTGACATTTTAATAAAAGATGATACTATATTCTCATATGGTATAATATATATACCGCAAAAGGAGTTTATTATATGTCTAAGCGTATTTATGTTGGGAACATTCCATTTCAGGTTAAAGATACTGATTTACGTGAATTATTTTCTGCTTATGGAGAAGTAATTGACGTTAGCATTATTAGTGACAGAGAGACTGGACGTTCTCGTGGATTTGCTTTCGTAGAGATGGAAAGCGATGGTGCTGACAAAGCAATTGAATCTTTGAACAATACTGACTACAGTGGTAGAGTTTTGAAGATTAATGAAGCTAGAGAACGTACTAAGTCTTTCTCAAGACACTAGACCGTACTTAGTTGCTTTTAGTATTACTTAATTTTTACAGTGAGATTGTTATATTTATCTTTAGTTTTATTACTATTTGTTTGTATAACTGATTTGGTGGCGTATGAGTTGAGACTTCACTATTTGGATAGCTACATAGAAAATGATAACTTATTAGTAAGTGCTGTAGCTAGTACGGACACTCTTGTTAGTGTTATAAGACGTTTTGTTGATAGTGGAGTTGTCGTAGTTTTTAATTATAGATTAGATTTGTTGGAAGAGGTTTTTGGTTTTGATAAAGTTCTAAGCGAGGTTTATTTGTATAGAAAAGTCTATTATGACTTTTTTACGAAAGAGTATGTTGTGCTTGTGTCTGAAACGATGAAAGAAACTAGGAATACTGATTTAAATCTTCTTTTAGAAGAATTGAATTTTATTGATAGTTTGCTGGTATCGAGGTTGAAAGATCTTGATAAAGACGGAACTTACTATTTTAGAACTCGGTTGTCTATGCAGCTTGAAAACGCTTACCCATATTTGGCTATATTCTTTAATCTAATAACACCCATTCAGTATAGAATCAAATGGCTAAAAACAAGTACATTTATATTAGATTCGCTGTATTAATGATCTAAAAGCAACTATCTTTTTTTTGAGATAATTGCGACTATTGTTTGTAATTATAAAAACTTTCTAGCTATGAAAATGCTAAAAACTATGAGTATTCCGCCAGATATTATGGCGCTTATACTTGGGTTTAGCTTAAACAAAACAGATATTACAAAAGTTGAAACGATACATATTATTATTGCTATAACTTCACATATTATTATTATAGCGATTTTAGATTTATCGATTTGTTTTTTTTCTACTGTCTTTTTATAAGGTATTGGTTTTTTCATGATTTTCTAATTCCTAAATATTTTTTAATAATTTACATCTATATCTAAGCCACTTCTAGATATCCATATTTCTATTTTGCCATTTACTAGAACTTCAAGATATCCATCTTTTGTTATATCTTTAACTTTAGCATGGATTATTTCTTTTTTGTCTTTAATGGCTTTAATTTCTTTGCCTATCATTTTAGTGTATTCGCACCATTCGTCAACGACATTCAAACCACTAGTATAAACGTCTTCAAAGCATTTCATATAATTTTTATAAACATCTTGAAGATTATAATCTGCATTTTTAATTATTTTCATAGATGTTGCGATATCTTTTATATTACTATCAAAATCATTTTTTTCTTGATATATATTAAGCCCAACGCCTATAATACATGCTTGTTCTTTATTACGAGCCGTTTTTACCTGACAAAGAATACCCGCTATTTTTTTATTTCCAACTAAAATATCATTGGGCCATTTCAAATGTGCGTCAATATCATAATTATTTCGAAGCATTTTGCACAAAGCTACAGCAGGGGTGAGCGACAGCGGATTTTGTTTATAGGGGTTGTATACAACGATTGTAAGCCAAAGTCCTAATGGTTTATCCGATATCCAATTGTTCCCATGTGAGCCTTTTCCATTTGTTTGAACTAATGCTAAATAAGTTTTGCCTTCGGGCACATCTTCAGTGTCTAGGCATTTTATGGCATAGTCATTTGTGCTTTCGATTGTCTCAAAAACATCTATATTTTTGCCATATATATTAGTCTTTATATTTTTTAAAAATAGCTCGCTATTCATGTTGGCATTATATAGTAAAAGTATATAAAATCAATAGCTTCAAATATTAAAAAAATTCTTTGCAATTATTAATAAAGATGCTTGCTATAAAAGCTATAATATATTAGCATACTTGGAATGAATAGAAAAGTAATATTTCCAGGCAGTTTTGATCCATTCACATTGGGTCATTATAATGTGTTATATAGACTTAAAGATCTTTTTGATGAAGTCTATATAGCTGTTGCTGTTAACCTTGAGAAGAAGCCTATGTTCTCTCTTGAGGAACGTAAATATATGATTGAAGATATTGTTCGTGATAATAAATTCGATAATATTCATGTTGTAGCATTTGAAGGTCTTGTAACAGAATTCATGAAAAAGCATAATATAAAAATACTTGCTCGAGGTTTACGTGATAGTGAAGACTTGTCGCATGAATCTAGAATTTCTAGGATGAATAAAATACTTTATCCTGAAATGGAAACTGTTTTTTTACATACAGCTGAAGAATTTGCTTATATTAGTTCTTCTTTAATTAAAGAAATACTGAGATTTGATGGGCCTATTAATGGATTAGTTCCTGATGTTTTAGTTAACTACATTGAAAGTAAAAAATGTTAAGGTGTATGAATTTGACTTTTAGCTAAAAAATTGTTATCTTACAGATAGAATAGTTTGCTTGTTCTTTGACATTGGGGATGCTCAGGTTTCGACTGCGACAGTTGATTCGAATTTTGCATGCCGTGATTAATGTACTCACGTAAATAAGGCATTAAAACAATAAGTGCAAACAATAATTACGCACTAGCAGCTTAATAAAGCAGCCGCTAAGTTGAATATTTATCTATGGGTTGATACTTAGTGCCAAACAAATTACATAGTTCGCTTTTATAAGTGCCATTTGAGCTTTCAAAGTGTAATTTCAAATTAGTTATATTGTTTTTCTTCTTTTCTTATATCAATATAGCGAACCTTTAAAGAAAAGATAAGCATGTAGACGAGTTGGGAGCGCTTCGTAGGACGCGGGTTCGATTCCCGCCATCTCCATTTTAGATTCTTGAATTATGATATATTATTATAATAAATTGCGGTTTGCTTTATATTTAAAACAGGCCTAGTGTGGAGAAGATATGAACACAAAATTTGGTACTTGGTTATTTAATTGGCGTTTAAGCCAGAACTTATCAGTTAGAGCGTTAGCTGATGTTCTAGGAGTTTCAGGTGCGTATATTTCGGCACTTGAAGTTGGTCGTAATGTAGTTTCAAAAATGTTTTTAGACAACTTGTTCAAAATTTATCCTGATCTAAATACGGAAGAAATTATGGCTTTTTTTTCTTATGATGTACAAGAACATAAGAAGTTGAAAAAATCGAGGACAGACTTAATTGTTTGGGCTCGTGCTTTAGCAACTGTTGATGACGTTGATCAAGAGAAAAAAATAAGAGAAGTTCTTAAGCAAAATGGAATTGAGATTCCTTATTAGAAAGTTTATTTGTAGTTTTTTAGAGTAGTTAATAAAAACACTATGATAAAATTTAAGCCCCTATTAATATTAAAATTATTAGGGGCTTATTTTTTAAGACTAGAATATTATTCTATATTCCGTTTTCTTTTTTAAGTTTTTTAGATAACTCTGTCATTTCTGCAATTTCTTTTTCTTGATCCATTACTATTTTTTTAGCTATATCCATTATAGTTTGATTTTTAGTAATCTCTAAAATTTTGTTAGATGAATCGATAGCACCTTGATGGTGTATAATCATCGAGTCAAGCATGTCGATATCAGCATTACCTGTTAGTTCTAGTGCGCTCATATTTTTCATCATGTCATTCATTATCGTAGTAGCTTCCATGTTATATTTTTTCAAATCAACAGCGCTATAATCATCCGCTTTAACTTTAAGTTCTTCAATAACTTTTTCAAATTGTGCAATTTCCATTTCTTGAGCAGCAATTATATTTTTAGAAAGCTCCATAACTTCTTTACTTTTTCCAACTTCTAACATTTTTGTAGATGAATCGATAGCACCTTGATGATGAGGTATCATATTTACAAGAAAATCAACATCAGGGTTCATAGTCTCGCTATAAGGAGCAGCCATCATCGGCATATGCATCAACATAACAATTTCAGCACTCACACTTTTATCATTAGATTGAGCATTCATTTCAGTGCTCATATTTTCAGAATCCATTGTTGTCGAATCCATCTTTTTATCAGCAGGCTTTGTGCAAGCAAATACAAACACGAACATGAACGAAAGTAAAAATAATTTTTTCATATTTTAATCCTTTTTTTATTTATTCTATTAATAATGTAACATAAAAAAGGTTATTTTCAATATAATTTTATAAAAATGTTTGAGTTATCTAATTTCAAATTACGCTTCCAGTAAGGATTTTATTTTTATACTCATCTATTTTTACACTCACAAGCATTTTTTTATGAAGTTTTACACTATTTTGAAATTCTACTTTTAAGTATTCCCCAGCCGTTCCTTCATACATAGAGTTATCCAATTCTTTTTCGATGACGACATCAAGTTTTCTGCCTAAAAAACTTTTATATTTTTCTTCGCTTAATCGATTATTCAATTTGTTAAGAATATCTGCCCGCTTTGTTTTTTGTCTTATAGCAACTTGATTTTCCATATTAAAAGCAGGTGTGCCTTCTCTTTTTGAATATCTAAATATATGCATTTTTAGCATTTTGGAAAACTCACATAAAGTGTATGAATCATTAAAGTCATTTTCGTCTTCATCAGGAAAACCCACCATGACATCAGTTGTAATTGATAAATACTCATTTTGTTTATAAAGTTCTTCTATAATGTTTTTGAAATGCTTTCTATCGTATCGTCGATTCATAAGTTTTAGTATTTTATCACTTCCCGACTGCAATGGTATATGAGCATGAGGTGCTAATACTTTTTTATTTTTTTCGTCAAAAAGGCTTATTAAATGTTTATCAAAATAAATAGGTTCGATAGATGACAATCTTAAACGCACACCAAGTTTTGCACATAATTCCATAACACTTTCGACCAAGTAAGAAAAGTTTGTATTTTCATAATTATATGACCCCAAGTTAAGCCCTGTAAAAACTATTTCTTTATAATCATTTTCTTTTGCTTTCTGAACAGCTTGATATATTTCATTTGGCGGAACATTTTTATTTTTACCCCGCACACGTGATACTATGCAATAAGAACAGAATACAGAACATCCATCTTGTATTTTTAAGAATGCTCTACTTTGCTCTTGCGGAAAGAATAGGGCAGTAGTTTTTGCTAAATTTGAATCGTGAGATTTTATTAACTTGTTATATATTATATTTGTCGCATTTTCTTTTTCATCATTATTTATTAATATAATATTTTCTTTTTGTATTTCTGCATTACTTTTAGCATCCTCTTTTGAAACATAACAGCCTATTAAAAATATAGTTTTACTATTTATATCTGCTATAGAATTTAGAAAAAGTATAAGTTTTTTGTCGCTATCTTTAGTCACAGTGCATGTATTAATGGCTACGGCATCAGCATTTTTTATATCTGTAATATTTAGCCCTAAATTAGTGAGCTCATAAGAAATTTTCTCACTTTCGTATTTATTGAGTTTACACCCGAATGTATGTATATAAATGTTCATAACTTTTTATTTCCTTAAAAATCTTTTTAATATGAATTATCGGTGTATATAATACAACATATTTTTTTATTTTTCTACTTGCAGGAAAATTCTAATTATGTTAATATACAAATTATGTTAAGTAAGAATAATTATCCGGGTGCTAGCTTATAATATAGATTAAGTAGCTACATTTTATGGAGGAATAAAATGGATTTTAGCTATCGTATTGGATTGGTAAATGATGATGAGAATATAAAGGAGACTTCTATAATGAGTACAGATAATAATTTTCCACCTCTTCAAACATTAATAAAAGTTATTGGTGTTGGTAATGGTGGTTGTAATGCTGTAAATAGAATGATTGAAGATGGTCTCCAAGGTGTAGACTTCATCGCTATGAATACCGATTCACAAGCGTTATCACGATCTAAGGCTGAGACTAAACTTATTTTAGGAGAACGTATAACTGGCGGACTTGGCGCTGGTACTGATCCTGAAAAGGGTGCTGAGGCTGCTCGTGAAGATATGGCTAGAATTGAAGAGCTTGTCGCTAATACCGACTTAGTATTTATTGTAAGTAGTTTTGGTGGTGGAACTGGCACTGGTGCTAGTCCTGTAATCGCTGAAATATCGAAGCGTTCTGGTGCTTTAACAATTGGTGTTATCACTAAGCCTTTCGAGATGGAAGGTACTTTGAGAATGAAACGTGCTGAATCGGGCATCGATAAAATAATGCCTGTAATTGATTCGCTTATTATAATACCAAATGAAAACCTTTATAGCATGCTTGATAGTGATTCAACTTCATTTGAAGATGCTTTATCTATTGTTGATGATGTGTTGCGTCAAGGTGTTCAGGGTGTGTCTGATATAATTACTCAGAGTGGGGAAGGTATTAATGTCGACTTTGCTGATGTTAAAACTATGATTTCACTTTCAAACGGACGTGCTCATTTAGGTATTGGTATTGGTAAAGGTGAAGAGAGACTAAGAAAAGCCACTGTTCATGCATTTAATAATCCTCTACTTGATGTTGCTAGTATTAAAAATGCAAATGGAATTCTCGCTAATATTATATGCCCTACTGATTTTTCATTAAGGGAATATAAAGAGGCTACTTCAATAGTTAGTTCTTATGCACGCGAGGATGCGAATATAAAAATTGGTGTTTGTAAAAAAGAAGATATTAAAGACGAAATTAGAATAACAATTGTTGCTACTGGCTTCGATTGTGATGATAAAGAAAAAGTTGTATCTAATGATATAGCAAATCAAATTACAAAAAAAGAAGTTGAAGATAATATTGAGCAAATAAAACTTGCACTTATTAAAGAACAAGAAGAGAAACTTCAAAAAAAGTTAGAAGCAGAAAATGCTATAAAAGAAGCACTTGAGTTA